>JAZUFN010000061.1:0-17613 GCA_045640725.1 Lachnospiraceae bacterium | reverse complement strand
TTAAGGTAAACGCTTTTTCTTTGCCAAAAGGATACAAGAATTTCATTTAATCTCCTTTTTTGAACGCAGTGAGAAAATGGAGAACTCCGTTAGGAGTTTGAAAAGATAAGCCTTCACGCGAAAGCGTGAACTATAATGGCTTAGCGTCCTTGTTATCTCCTTTTTAATCTCCTTTTTTGAACGCAGTGAGAAAATGGAGATGATCTATTTTTTCTCCTATGTTATTTTAATAACAATTATACTATTTACTACACTGTAACGCAATGATATACTTAACCATATATTATAATTTGTTAAAAAATAATCAGCAGGAGAGGTTTTTTATGGCTGACTTTTTGGAAAGAACAGAGCTGCTTTTTTCTCCGGAAGAAATGGAGCGTCTAAATAAAGCTACAGTATGTGTATTTGGAGTAGGCGGAGTAGGCGGATATGTGTGTGAGGCCCTGGCTCGCACCGGTGTCGGCCATATGGTGCTGGTGGACAATGACACAGTGTCCGTGTCCAATATAAACCGTCAGATTATCGCTCTTCACAGTACTTTGGGGCGATACAAGGTGGACGTGATGCAGGACCGTATTAAGGATATCAATCCGGAGGCCGAGGTTACTGCAAAACGTATGTTTTTCCTGCCGGAAAATGCGGATAGCTTTGATTTTTCCCGGTTTTCCTATGTAGTGGATGCAGTGGACACAGTATCTGCGAAGGTGGCTATTATTGAAAAATGCAAGGCTGCCGGAGTGCCTGTGATTTCCTCCATGGGGGCAGGAAATAAATGCGACCCTTCGAAATTCCAGGTGGCAGACATCTATAAGACTGAGATGGACCCACTGGCCAAGGTCATGCGTAATGAGATGAAAAAACGTAGAATCAAGAAGCTCAAGGTGGTTTTTTCTACGGAAAAGCCTATGGAAGTCAGGGAAAAAATAGTAAACGAAAATAAAAAAGTTACACCCGGAAGCCTGGCTTTCGTACCTTCGGCAGCGGGTTTACTAATAGCATCAGAAGTAATAAAGGATATAATTAAAGGCTAGAAAATGGGCAAGAAATATATAGACAAAGATTTTTATAAGAAACTGATTACACTGGTGGCGCCTATCGTTATCCAGAATTTTATGCTGGCGTTGGTATCGGCCACAGACGCTGTTATGCTGGGCTATCTCACACAGGACTCCATGACAGCGGTAAATTTTGCCGGGCAGGTGCAGTTTATACTCAGCATGTTTGTAACCGGAATTGCAGCCGGGCTGGGAGTCATGGCGGCCCAGTACTGGGGGAAGAAAGATAAGGCTACTATAGAGAAAGTAGTGCCCATAGCTTTAAGACTAAATATGATGATAGGCCTTGCCTTTACAGCCATGGCGCTTTTTGCTCCTTGGATACCTATGAATATACTGACAGATAGTGACGGCATCCGGACTATCGGCCGCGAATATCTGACATGGGTGGCCTTCTCCTATCTGCTCTGTGCCATTTCCCAGGTGTACATGGCCATTCTTAAAAATACGGGTCACACCCGTACATGTTCGGTTATCAGCAGTACTGCAGTAGTATTGAACATAGTTCTGAATTACATATTCATTTTCGGTTTCCTCTTTGTCCCGGCCATGGGGGTAAAGGGAGCAGCGCTGGCTACCGTCAGTGCCAGACTGTACGAGCTGATTTTTGCCGTTATTGCTTCTGCGAAAAAAGATCGAGTCCATGTGAGATGGAGCAAATTCTTTGCATCAGCCGGTCATGATCTGAATATGGATTTTTGGCGATATTCATCCCCTGTTCTCTGGGCAGCGCTGGTATGGGGCTTTGCTTATTCATCATACTCTGTGGTAATGGGACATATGGGAGAGGATGCGTCAGCAGCCTATTCTGTTACCGGAATCATCAGAAGTCTGGTGGCCTGTGGCGCTCACGGCCTTTCTGCCGGTACAGGAATTCTTATTGGTAATCTCCTGGGCGCTGACGAATTTGATAAGGCCAAGGCTTATGCCAATCGCCTGGTGCTTTTGTCCTTCTATGTAGGACTCGTGATATGTGCTATAATGTGCCTTATAGCTTTTACGGTGCCTCAGCACATGACCAATCTGTCCGACACAGCCAAGGATTATCTGAGATACACTCTTATAGTTAGTGGTGTCAACGTATGTATCATGTCGCTAAATACGGTTCTTTTGGACGGCATAGCCTGCGCAGGCGGCGATTCTGCATTTGATATGAAGGGGAATCTGATCTTCATGTGGTGCTTCGGTGTGCCACTTTCCTTCCTGGCAGCATTTTTGTTCAAATGGCCGGTAGAGGCTGTATTTATCTGTATATCACTGGATGAAGTGGTAAAATTCCCATTTATGCTTAAACACCATTTTAAGTATGTATGGCTACGAAATATTACAAGATAGGATTTTTCACTGCGTTCAAAAAAGGAGAAGAAAAGGTCGCTAAGCCATTATAGATCACGCTATCGCGTGAAGGCTTAGCTTTTCAAACCCCTTCGGGGTTCTCCATTTTTTCACTGCGTTCAAAAAAGGAGAAGAAATGACTAACACCAAATCCACAAAGCTTTTTATGTATGCTACTGAGTTTTTTGCCGGAATGAGCCTTATGGCGGTGGAACAGGGAGCCTCCAGACTGCTGGCCCCTTATTTTTCAAGCTCGCAGATTATATGAACCATCATTATCGGTACTATCATGATAGCTATGGCTATCGGAAATGTATGGGGCGGTAAGTCTGCCGATAAAAATCCCGATCCTGCAATTCTTTTCAGACGTTTAATTATAGCTTCTATCTGGATTGCCCTGATCCCTCTGGTAGGCAAATACGTGCTGATGGCTATAACAGCGGTTCTTGCCATGATACTGCCATCCAATTTCCTTGTAGTAGCGGCATTCATGAGCTGTGCTGTACTTTTTGTATATCCTCTGGTACTTCTGGGGACAGTGACTCCCTGCCTGGTAAAGTATACCACCGGCACTCTGGAGGACAACGGCAGCACTGTAGGCTGGCTGGAAGCTTTAAATACAATCGGTTCCATTATCGGTACCTTTATTCCCACCTTTGTTACCATTCCGGCAGTGGGTACCAGCCTTACCTTTATTATTTTTGCAGCAGTTCTTTTTGCCCTGGCTCTGACATACTTTATTGGAATCAAGAAATTTTCCAAGCTGGCAGTAGCAGGTATAATAGTAATAATAGTAAGCTCTATCTTTGGATACAATGACTCTTTTGCTTTCTGGGAAGAGAATCTGGCCTATGAAGACGAGAGTATGTATAACTACATTCAGGTAAAGGAAGATGATTACAGCGTTGTCCTTTCCACCAATGTACTTTTCGGTGTCCAGTCCATATACGTAAAGGACAGAGATATGACCGGCATGTATTATGACTATGCTATGGCAGCGCCTTTTCTGGCAGGCTACTCGGAAAAGGATGCTCCAAAGGTACTGATAGTGGGTATGGCTACAGGTACCTATGCGACCCAGCTCACCAAGTATATTCCGGCTTCATCCATATCCGGTATTGAAATCGATGCCAAAATAGCCGCTCTTGCCAGTAAATATTTTAACCTGCCTGACACTGTAGAGGTCATTGTGGCAGACGGACGTTCTACTCTGGCAGCATCTGATGAAAAATGGGATATCATCATGGTAGATGCATATCAGGATATTACTATTCCTTTTCAGATGTCATCAGTGGAGTTTTTTACGGAAGTTAAAAAGCATCTGACCGATGATGGAGTAATGGTGGTTAATCTCAACATGTGGTCTGAGACTGAAGGCTCCATCAATCAGTACCTTTGTGACACCATTGATTCTGTTTTCGGTGAAGTGGCTACAGTACGCGTAAATAATGGTACCAACATGGAACTTTTTGCCAGAGTATCCGATAAAGGCGATTTCAAGGCAGAACTGGACAAGGCCGTAGCAGGCATCGAAAATGCCAGCCTTAAATATATGATGGGAAGAGTGCAAAATGAAATGGAGCCATACCATGGCACAAATCATATCCTTACTGATGACAAGGCGCCGGTAGAGCTTTTGGGCATGAAAATGATGGATGAGCTGATAGACGAAGAAGTAAGGTATTATAAAGAGATTTTTAAAGAAAAGGGCTTCAAGGGACTTTTGGAGGAGCTTTTGGGACAGTAATAACAGTAATTTATTGCTTTGGAAAAATTAATAAGGATTTCATAAAACGGACACAATATATCTGCTATACTTTAGTGTGGCATATATTGCGTCTGTTTTTTAGTGCATAAGGCTGGGAGGAAAAATGCTTCACGATAAAGACCTTAGGGAACCTCTTTTTGAGTTCCTGGAAGATAAATATGGCAAGGTCAGGATATTTGAGGAGAAGGTAATGGGTGCCTCCAGAGCTGACATCATGATGGTGGGGGAGCAGGAGCTCTACGGTATCGAGATAAAAAGCGATGCTGACAGCTACGCCAGACTGGAGCGACAGGCTCATGACTACAATCTTACTTTTGACTATAACATCGTAGCAGTGGGTACCAGTCACGCGGCTCACATAGAGGAGCATGTGCCGGACTGGTGGGGCATTATCACCATAGAGGAAGCAGAAGATAAGATAGATATCTTTATGCTGCGTGAGCCCAGGCTTAATCCCAGAGACCATTATATTTATGTTATAAAGAGGCAGATACAATTTCTCTGGCGGCCGGAGTTGGCAGCCCTTATGGAGAAAAACGGATTTCCTAAATATCCGGGGAAAAGCAAAAAGTATGTTCAGGATTACCTGGTGGAGCACGTAGATCACAAGGAGCTGCGCGGGCAGATTTGCTTTGAGCTATTGGAGCGAGACTACGATGAGCTTTTAAAGAGGATTGCCGAATATAAGGCAAAGAAAGAGAAAAAGCCGGGGAAATCTAAGAAAAGAAGCAGGAAAAAGAAGTCATAAACCATAACAATAAAAAATATCATTGACACTTAATTCAAAGGGTGCTATAATCTCCGTCGTTGTAGGGCGTATGCTTTCAACAAATCGGGATGTAGGATAACTTGGTTATTCCGCTACTTTAGGGAAGTAGAGATTGCTGGTTCAAATCCAGTCATTCCGACATAAAAGCTCCTGGATGAATAATCCCGGAGCTTTTTGCTGTATTAGGGTTACTATTCACAGTCACTCATTGGGATTTACATAACTGTTTTATAAAAGAAAGGCTAATCTATGATCAAGACACTTGGAAAATCAGTGAGAGAGTATAAAAAGCCTGCTATTCTTACGCCAATTTTTATGACCGGCGAAGTTAGTATGGAAACTATGCTCCCTCTGGTTATGGCAAAGCTGATTGACAGCTTGGAAAATCAACAGACAGGAGAGCTTATAAAGTATGGCGGAATAATGGTAGTAATCGCCCTTCTGAGCCTCTTTTTCGGAGTAATGTCAGCTCTTAAGGCTGCTGATGCCAGCTGTGGTTTTGCCCGCAATCTGAGACACGATATGTTTTATCGCGTTATGAATTTCTCCTTCTCTGACGTGGATTCTTTTTCCACATCATCTCTGGTTACCCGTATGACTACAGATGTTACCAATCTGCAGAATGCCTTCGGCATGATGATAAGAATGGCAGTCAGAGTACCTCTCATGTTCCTTTTTTCAATTATCATGGGCATGAGACTCAGCTGGAAAATAACACTTATCTATATAGCTATAATTCCTTTCTTGGGTGGCGGTATCCTGTTTATTGCAAGAAGCGTACATGCTATATTCAAGCGTATTTTCAAAAAGTACGATGCTCTTAACAATTCCGTACAGGAAAATGTATCCGCTATCCGTGTGGTTAAGGGCTTTGTACGTGAGGATTATGAAATCAAGAAGTTTGCAGAGCGCTCCGAGGAAGTACGTGCAGATTTCACCACAGCAGAAAAGTGGCTGGCTGCTTTCAGCCCTGTCATGACCTTCTTCATGGACGTTGCCAGCATTCTGGTTATGTACTTTGGCGCCATGATTATCGTAAAGACTGCTCACGACCCACATCCGGAGCTTACTACCGGTGAGCTTTCTTCTCTTATTGGCTACGGTATTCAGATTTTTTCTGCTCTTATGATGCTGGGCTTTGCCTTTGTTATGATTACCATGGCTGGCGAAGCAGGACGCCGTGTATGTGAAGTACTGGAGTATCAGCCTACCTTGGATACGAATCCTGATGGTGAAAAAGAAGTGGCAGACGGCTCTGTAGTATTTGATCATGTATCCTTCAGATATTCAGACAATGCGAAAAAGGATGCCCTTTCAGATATAAATCTGAAAATTAAGAGTGGTGAGACCATAGGTATCATAGGCGGTACCGGTTCCTCCAAGACTACTCTGATTCAGCTGATTTCCAGACTGTATGATGCTACAGAGGGTAGTGTCATGGTAGGTGGCAGGGATGTTCGCGAATACAATCTTAAGTCCCTCCGTGACCAGGTAGCAGTAGTATTACAGAAAAATGTTCTTTTTGCCGGTACTATCAAGGAAAACATGCGCTGGGGTAATGAAGATGCCACAGATGAGGAAATCACAGCTGCCTGTAAGGCTGCCTGCGCAGATGAATTTGTCCAGGGCTTCCCTGATAAGTATGATACCTTTATAGAACAGGGTGGTAGCAATGTTTCCGGTGGTCAGAAGCAGAGACTTTGTATTGCCAGAGCCCTTCTTAAGAATCCTAAAATCCTGATTTTGGATGACTCTACTTCTGCAGTAGATACCAAGACGGATGCTATGATCCGCCGTTCCTTCAAGGAAATGATACCTGGTACTACCAAGATAATCATCGCCCAGCGTGTATCCTCAGTAGAAGATGCAGACAAGATACTTGTTTTAGATGGTGGCCGTATCGTGGAGAGCGGTACTTCAGCAGAGCTTATTGCAGCTAATGGCATTTATGCTGAGATCTATGAGACTCAGACCAAGGGAAAGGAGGCATAAATATGGCAGAAAATACAAACAGAAGACCTCCGGCACCGGGACCAAGGGGACGTGCCATGGGCCCCAGACCAAAGATTAAAAAGGGTGTGGTAAAACGCCTGCTTAAGTATATTTTTAAGTTTTACGGACCTCAGGTAATAGTAGTAGGTATCTGCCTGCTTTTATCATCAGTTTCCTCTATTGCCATGAGCGTTGTCATGAAAAATCTTATCGACAGAGTTATTGTACCGGGTATTGCTGATGGATGGGAGTCTATCATTCCAGAGCTTACCATGGTGATTGGCAGCGTAATAATCATCTATATAGTAGGTATCCTGTCTACCGCCATTCATCCACGTATTATGGCAGTAGTGACACAGGGCACACAAAAGCGCCTTAGAGATGATATGTTCAGCAAGATGCAGACATTGCCTATCAAGTACTTTGATACTCACCCTCATGGCGATATCATGAGTACCTATACCAATGATACAGATGCTACACGTCAGCTTATAGGACAGAGCCTGCCTTCCCTGCTCACATCCATGGTATCCACCATATCTCTGATCGGAGTTATGCTTTATTACAGCTTTTCTCTCTTTGCATTGGTTATGGTATCAGTATTTATGGTACTGGCCATCACCGGCAATCTGGGTAAAAAGTCAGCAGGCTTTATGATGGGGCAGCAGAAAACACTGGCCAAGGAAGAAGGCTTCGTTGAAGAAATGATGACAGGCCTTAAGGTGGTTAAGGTCTTTACTCACGAGGAAAAGGCAAAAGACGATTTCGATAAGCTTAATGACGAGCTTTTCAATGTATCTTCATCTGCCAATAAGGCCGGTAATATTTTAGGACCAATTACAAATAATGTAGGCAACCTCTTTTACGTTATTGTGGCTACAGTAGGTGGTGTTCTTTTTGCAGTAGGTGCCAAGGACATTTCCTTTGGAGCTCTGGTGGCTTCCATTAAGAATCCGGAAGTCGGTATAACTATGATTTCCAGTTTATCTCTGGGTATCGTGGTTACTTTCCTGGGCATGTTCAAGCAGATGTCCCAGATGGTGGGTCAGATGACTCAGCAGATAACAATGGTGGCTATGGGTCTCGCCGGTGCAGGACGTGTATTTGAGCTTATCGATGAAGAGCCTGAGCACGATGAAGGATATGTAGAGCTGGTGAATGTGCGTCGTGAGGCTGATGGGACACTTACTGAAACTACCGATCACACCAATCTTTGGGCCTGGAAGCATCCTCATGTGCAGGAGGGTACTGTTACTTATACTGAGCTCAAGGGCGATATTGAGCTGGAAAATGTGGATTTTGGCTATGTTCCTGAAAAGCTGGTACTGGAGGATGTTACCCTTCATGCCAAGGCTGGTCAGAAGTTTGCTTTTGTAGGTGCAACAGGTGCCGGAAAGACTACAATTACCAACCTTATCAACAGATTTTACGATATTCCTGATGGAAAAATCCGTTTCGACGGTATCAATATCAACAAAATCAAGAAGTCCGATCTGCGTCGTTCTTTAGGTCTGGTACTGCAGGACGTAAATCTTTTTACAGGTACCGTTATGGACAATATAAGATACGGACGTCTGGATGCTACGGATGAGGAATGCATCGAGGCAGCAAAGCTGGCCAATGCTCATGATTTCATTACCCGCCTGCCTGAAGGCTACAATACAGAGCTTACCGGTAATGGTGCTTCCCTTTCACAGGGTCAGAGACAGCTTCTTTCCATTGCCCGTGCAGCGGTAGCCAATACCCCTGCCATGATACTGGATGAGGCTACATCTTCTATCGATACCCGTACAGAGGCTCTGGTACAGGATGGTATGGATAAGCTCATGGAGGGCAGAACAGTATTTGTTATTGCTCACCGTTTGTCTACCGTACGCAATTCCGACTCTATTATCGTTCTGGATCATGGCCATGTCATGGAGCGTGGTAATCATGACGAGCTCATAGAGCAGAAGGGCATGTATTATCAGCTTTATACCGGATCCTTTGAATTGGAATAAGAAAAAATAAATATTTAATACAAAAAGATTTAAAATAGTGTATAGTATAGGTGGAGAGATTTTTCCACCTATATTTTTTTATGAAGGTATAATGATTGGAGGATCAGACATATGAGACCTGAAGAGAAGAAATGGGCATCGGAGATATTTGAAAAAATAGATGCAAAAATAAGAGTTGGAGCGGAGAGAATAGGGGAAGATATTCCCTATATTCCCGGTGCCGATGGCAGATATAAAGATGTTACCGATATAGCTTGGTGGACCAATGGATTTTACGGTGGTATGCTTTGGCAGCTTTACAATGCCACAGGTTATACCAGGTATCGTGAAATGGCAGAAAAACAGGAGCTTCGCTTGGACAAAGCCATAGAAGATTTCGACGGACTCTATCATGATGTAGGCTTTATGTGGATGCATACAGCTGTAGCTGATTATCGTCTGACGGGCAATGAGAAGTCAAAAAGCCGTGGCATGCATATGGCCAACGTTTTGGCTGGACGTTTCAATGTATTGGGAGACTTTATACGTGCCTGGAACGATGACAAGTCAGGCTGGATGATTATTGACTGTCTTATGAATCTATCCCTCCTTTACTGGGCATCAGAAGAGAGTAAGGACCCCAGGTTTCGTGCTATAGCAGAGCGCCATGCGGCCACTGCTTTGGAAAAACTGGTGCGTCCCGACGGCTCCTGTGGCCATATAGCTATTCTGGATCCTGTGACCGGAGAGCTTTTAGAGCTTCCCGGAGGACAAGGCTTTGAGAGTGGGTCTTCCTGGTCCCGTGGACAGTCCTGGGCTGTATACGGGCTGGCTATCAGTTATGCACATACCAAGGATAAAAAATATTTGGATGCTGCCAAGAGAGTGGCCCATTATTTTATCTCAAATCTTGCTGTTAATGACTGGCTTCCTTTATGTGACTTCAGAAGCCCTGCAGAGCCTGTTTTGTATGATACTACTGCAGGCGCCATAGCATCCTGTGGCTTCCTGGAGATTGCGAAACACGTACCGGAGCATGAGAAAAGGCTCTATGAAAAAGCTGCGGTAAATTGCGTAAAGGCCATGATAGATAGATTCGGTGATTTTGACCCTGACAATGACGGCATTCTGGCAGGTGGCAAGGTGGCTTATCATGATGGTGGTAAATGTCTGCAGGAAAAGATTATTTATGGTGACTACTTCCTGACGGAAGCTATCCTCAGAATCCTTGAGAAGGGATTTTTCATATGGTAGAAGAATTAACTCTTGAAGAATTGAATAAGGTCAATCTCTCGGATTTTTTGGCTAAAACCCGAGAGTATATATCCGGTGTCCCGGCCTGTTTTGAGGACCCTTTTCTGAATGAAGCTTTGGCATTTTTTGAGGGAAAGGAGCCGGTAGAGTATATGGCACTTCTTTATGAGATGTCAGAAGAAGAGATAAAGAGAGCAGTAAAAAATGGAGCCAAGGGAGAGGCTATAGCAGAGATTTTTGTGGACTGTATAGTGACAGAAAGAAGATTTTATGAATCACTCTACAAAGAAGAAAGTTTTTCTGAAAAGGCTATAAGATGGTTGCCAAAGGAAGCTCAGTATAATGACTATCTTTACCGATTTGTAATGGATGGCGGTATGGATAAACAGCTGCTCTTGGAGGCGGCGAAGCTGAGGCCGGATATGGCCAATGTCATATCTGCCTGGCTTACAATTTTTAAATAAGGGGAATATATGGCATATCAAACTTATCCTGACGGGTATATTAAAAGCAATATCGTATTATCTGTAGGACTTCTTGTATCTAATAATATCAAGTATATAAGGAAGGCTATGGAGGGACTGCAGCCCCTGCTTAAGGCCATTCCTTCAGAGCTGGTAATAGTAGATACCGTGGGTGAAGAGAAGTCTGACGGATCATTGGCCGTATGCCGGGAGTATACCGATAAAATCTATCATTTTGACTGGATAAATGACTTTGCGGCAGCCAGAAATGAGATTCTGAAACACTGTTCAGGCGAATGGTTTATGTTTCAGGATGATGACGAAGTCTTTGAGGATGTATCCGAGCTGGTTGCTTTTTTTCAGAGTAAGGACAGATACAAATTTAATTCGGGTTTTTATTATACTTGCGATATACTGAATGACGAAGATACATCAAAAGCCATCGTGGGACGCCTTGTAAGGCGAAAGCCCGACACTCACTTTATTTGGAAGATACACGAGGGCTTTAATGAGATAAATCAGCCTATCAAGCAGTTTGAGACCAGTATTCTTCATTATGGATACAAATATGAGAGGGAAGAGGACAGGCTGAGAAAATACGATCGTAATGTGAGTATTCTGAGAGAAGAAATCGCAGCTCATCCCGGTGTGCCCAAGCTTTATGGCCAGATGGTGCAGGAGCATATGGCTATAGACAGTAAAAAGGACGAGGGCTTTGCACTGGGAATGCAGTATCTGGAGATATTGGCGGAAAGGGGGCTTATCGGTGTACCAATGGCTCAGTGGATTATTGCCACCGGAGCCAGGTATTATATGATGAAAGGTGAGTCCGCCGCATTACTGAATTATATAGTAGAAGTGTCAGATAAATATCCTCTATCTGACTATTGCAAATTGACCATGAATGCGAATATAATTGAGAGCGCTATTTACAACGGCGGTATTCCTGCCAAAAAAGTCCGGGAGGCCTGCCACGAATACTTTAGATTGTATGACTATTTCACGGCGCATCCTCAAGAAAAATTACTGCAGATGCAGCTGGACTTTCCCAAGTTCAGCACTGAAGAATTTATGTACAGTATGGCCCAGGCTGCGGCTCAATATGAAAATGCGGCAAAACACTACGATGAAGCCCTTAATATGTGGAAGAGGGTGGATTTCGGTAAGCTGGAAAAGCCTTGGGAATTTAAGGAGTATCTGCTGAATACCCTGCAGCAGCTGGATGACTCAAGCTATTTGGAGGAATATTACAGGACCTTTATGAGACCTGAAGTATTTGAACAGGGCAATGAAAAGTACCTGCCCATGGACTTGTATAAAAAGAAAGTTTTAGTAAGTGAGGACTAGTTATGTTTCAGAAGAAAGTTGTTAAAAAAGTATTGGCTACCGTTTTAACCGGTGTGCTTGCCTTGTCTTGTCTTACGGCATGTGGTAAAGGCAGCAAAGGACTGACAGGTAAGACTGCTGCGGAAATCGTTGATATGATGGGCATAGGTATTAATATTGGTAATACTTTTGACTCCACAGGCGGCAATATCAAGGACATAAAAAGCTTTGAGAGAAGCTGGGGCAATCCTTTGGTTACTGAGGCTTGGATAAAGGGCTGTAAGGACGCAGGTTTTGACACTGTTCGTATTCCCATCACCTGGTACAGAGCCTTTACCGGAGAGGACGGATATAAGATTTCCGAAGATTATTTTGCCAGAATAAAAGAGGTGGTAGACTGGTGCTACAACAATGAAATGTTTGTTATTATCAATATGCATCACGAAGACTGGCTGAATAACGAGGATTTTGTGACAAAAAGCAATGCCATAAAGACAGAGTTCATTTGCGTTTGGGAGCAGATAGCCGAATACTTTGGTGATTATGATCAGCATCTCATATTTGAAGGCATGAATGAGCCCAGACTGGCAGGTACGGGATCTGAATGGACAGGTAATGCCAAGGCATACGAAGTGGTAAATGAGCTGAATCAGGCTTTTGTAGATACGGTAAGGCGCAATAAAAAGTCCGGCAATGCAAAGAGATGCCTTATGATTCCCGGATATGCAGCCAGCTGTTCAGCTAATATCATGAAGGCAATCAAAATACCTCAGATTAACGGGAAGGATGCTGAAAATATTATTATTTCAGTTCACAGCTATACACCTTATAATTTCTGCCTTTCCGACAACCAGAATACTTTTACTTCCCAGAGCAAGAATGATATTAACGGGGTGTTCAATTCTATTAAGTCTATCTTCATATCAAAAGGTATCCCTGTAGTTATGGGTGAGACCAGTGCTACAAATACAGGTGGCAATACTGAAGCGCGTACTCAGTGGGCTGAATACACAGCTCAGAAGGCGGCATCCTTTGGTATTCCTATTGTTATCTGGGATAATGGTAATGATAAACAATCCGGTGGTGAGTGCCATGCGTGGATGAACAGACGTACCAATGTTCCCAATTATCCGGAAGTGGTCGAAGCCCTTATGAAGGGAAAAGACAGCGTGAAGTGGGGCAGTGCAAAATAATATAAGATTAATGTTGAGCCAAGGGTATCCCTTGGCTCACTTTGTTTTAGTAAAGTTTACTAAAATCAACTTGCTTTTTTACTAAAAACTATGTATAATGCACAATGCAAACTAAATACTTTCCACTATGGAGGAGGATGATTCGTATGGGGAATACTATGAGGCGGAGACTGATACCGGCAGCTTTGGTTTGCTGCCTTTTGACCAGCTTCCTTACGGGGATAGGAAGCAAGGCTCAGACAGCACAAGCGGGAGAAACTATGACACCTATACTGAAGTATGATTTTGAGGAAGTGAATGGCGATATCGTTGATAAAGCAGGCAGCAATAATCCTACTGTGCACGGCACCTGCTCTATTATCAATGACAGCACAAGCGGACGTAATGTTTTGTCCCTATCAGGAAAAAACGGGTCCTATGTGGAGTTGCCCAAGGGATTTTTTGACGGCATGGATACCTTTACATTATCCATGGATGTTTACACCATGATGGACGACCAGAATTTCTTTACTTTTACTCTGGGAAAAAACGACCAAAAATATCTCTTTTTGCGCACGCGACAGGGAGACAGCAGAGTAGCCATCTCTGTGGACAGCTGGGGTAACGAACGCGATGTATCCGGAGTGAAAAAATTTAAGAATAACTGGGTAAACATTACTCTTGTGGTAAAGGGCACATATATGGCTCTTTTCTTCGACGGGGAGATGGTATCAGAGAATAAAAATACAGGTCTTACTATTTCTGACCTGGGTAGCAATCTGATTGCATACATCGGCAAATCATTTTATGGTGCTGACAGCTATTTTAAGGGTTACATAGACAATTTTACAATTTACAAAGAGGCATTGACAGCCTCACAGGTGGCAGAGATGAATGGAGTAGAGACATTACCTTTTAACAACGTGGTATGCGCAGAGGCTTATATCGTAAAATGGTTAGCTGACTATGATACAAAGACAGTGGACATCTGGTTTTCCAAGTCTAAAAGTACAGAGGATCAGCTGAAGAAGTCTATCGTGACTTTCAGGCTGAATGAGGGCGTGAAGGGTAGTGATGGAGACACTCTCACTATTACTGATCTTCAGGAGACTACCAAGACTTTTATTGTTGAAAAAGAAGATTTTGATGATATCCAGAAGTGGACGGTTAAGCCTCATCTGGCAGCCAATCCGGTGCTTAAGGGACAGTTTGCAGATCCTGATATAGATGCTTTTGGAGATTATTACTATATGTACACCACTACCGATGGATTTGACGGCTGGGGCGGTTACGAATTCCACTGCTTCAAATCAGCCAATCTGGTAGACTGGGAGGATTGCGGAGTTATTCTGAACGTTAAGTCTGCTCAGGTACCATGGGCGGTCGGCAATGCATGGGCTCCTACTATCGAAGAAAAAAATGGCAAGTATTACTTCTATTTCTGCGCTAAACGTCAGAATGGAGATTCATGTATCGGTGTAGCTGTTGCAGATGCTCCGGAAGGCCCATATACTGCTACATCTGAGCCTCTTCTTACACCTGAGCAGGTAAAAGCAACAGGCTGTGCGTGTGGTCAGACCATTGATCCTTCCATTTTTACTGATGAGGATGGGAGCAGCTACATGCTTTTCGGTAACGGTGCACCTACTATCATAAAGATGAATGATGACATGGTGTCAGTGGACTGGTCTACTTGTAAAAATTACAAGGGGGCTCATGACTTCCGCGAAGCTATCACTGCTACAAAAAGAGATGGCGTATATCACTTTACATGGTCATGCGACGACACCGGCTCACCTAAGTATCATGTAAATTATGGTACATCAGACAGTATCTACGGTCCTATAGATTTCAAATACACTATTCTGGAAGCTGACAGTGACATGGGTATTCTGGGTACAGGTCACCACTGCATGCTGCAGATACCGGGACAGGATGAGTACTATATCGCATATCACAGATTCTTTACACCTATTGGCTACTATACCGGTGCATACGGTATTCATAGAGAGACATGCATAGACAAGGTGGAGTTTGATGCTTCTACAGGTCTTATGAAGGTAGTAAAGCCTACTCTGGAAGGCGTGTCAGAGAGATATTTAAAGGACAACGGCCAGACTACTACTCCGGGAACAGATGAAAAGCAGCCTGCATCCGATGGTAAATCAGTATCTAAGGGGTTACTGGCAGGCATTGTTGCTGGTGTTGTGGCTATAGCCGCTGTGATCATATTAATTTTCAGAAAGAAAAAGTAGGTACAGTAAAGATAAAAACCTGCGTCAAAGGAGCATTGTATGAAAAGAAGAATACTTGGCACAATAGCTACACTGTTGGTAGCTGTGATGATTGCAGGCTGTGGCAGTGGCAAGCCTTCGGATACTACACCTACTGCCGGTCCGGCTAATACAGATTCGGCTTATACGGATTATTTGATGGTATATTTTACCGGTAATGGCAGAGGGCAGGAGCAGATTTATTTCGCCATTTCCGAGGATGGCCTCAATTGGAAAAATACAAATGGTGGTCAGGCTGTTCTCAAGTCCAATGTAGGTGAGTGCGGTGTCAGAGACCCATATATTTTCCGTACTCAGGAAGGTAAATTTATTATTATAGCTACAGACCTCTGTATTGCCAGCAATGGCGACTGGTGGAGAGCCCAGTCTGCGGGCTCCAAATGCATTGTTATCTGGGAGTCTGACGATTTGGTGAATTGGTCTGAGCCAAGACTGGTCAAGGTGAATTCTGATGATGCAGGCTGTACATGGGCACCGGAAGCTTTTTATGATGAGGAGCATGGAGACTATATTGTTTTCTGGGCTTCACGTGTGGCTTCCAAAAATTTTGATTACCAGCGTATTTATTATGTACGTACCAAAGACTTTGTAACATTCACAGAGCCTGAAGTATGGATTGATAAGGGTACAGATACTATAGACACTACCATTCTTAAGGTGGATGGACACTATTATCGTTTTACCAAGTATGAGGGCACCAGCAGAGTTATTCTGGAAGACAGCGATTCACTTTTTGGTGAATGGCTCCAGGTATATTCCGCAGCATATCTGTCCAAGACTTCCGGTATTGAAGGCCCCTTTGCCTACGCACTGTCGGAAGAAGACGTGGTAGGTGATTACAAGTGGATACTGGTGGCAGATGCTTATGGCGGCAGCGGATACTATTCTATCGGTATAACTGATCTGGACCGTGGCTCTATGAAAAAAATCACATCTTCCATGCCTACACCTATTGCCAGACATGGTGCTGTGCTTAATATTACTCACGAGGAATATCAGAAAATATATGATAAGTGGGTAGCAAAATAAAAATAAGTGATTGTTAAAAAAGTTGCCAATAATAGTGAAAAATTGGTAAATGTTTTACAAAAAATAGTAAACTTTTACTTGAATGTTTAGTAAAATTGCTATAAAATCATATGTAATAAAGGGGTATTTATACTTCTTGAAATAAAGAAAGTGGGGACACAAAAATGAAACTTAAAAAAGTTTTTGCCGCTGTTCTTGCCACAGCGATGGTAGCAACATGTGTTGCAATGCCAGCAAAACAGGCAATGGCCGAGGATCCTGATGGAATCAAGGTAGGGGACACCGTAGAGCTTGCTTTGGATGAGCGCGTTACTCTGGAGGGCCTGAATGAGTATGCACAGAACAAGGAAATGACTTTGGATGGCGTTAAGGTCAGTGATTATTGCGTAGGACTTAAGCCTACTACAGGTGAGACAGCAAAGATTACATATACAATAACAGCTGAGAAGGCCGGCACATATGATATCGAGATCGTTTACAATGCCAAGGGTGATAACAGACCTATGTCCATAAAGGTTAATAACGAGGCAGCAAAGGATGTACAGCTTGCTAGCACTGCATCAGATTATCTTGTATGTGGCGTAAAGAAGATCAGCGTACACCTGAATGCAGGCGAGAATACCATTTTATTTTCTACTGCTTCAAGCTTTGATGACAGTCTTATTAAGGCTCCAAACCTGGTAACTGCAAAGGCGGTTCTGGTACAGGAAGATGCACCTGAGGAGATAAAAGTGGCAGACACCGTAGAGCTTGCTGTGGATGAGCGTGTTACTCTGGAGGGCCTGGATCAGTATGCACAGCCCAAGGAAATGACTCTGGATGGAGTTAAGATCAGTGATTATTGCGTTGGACTTAAGGCAGCTTCAGGTGAGACAGCAAAGATTTCATATAAGATAACAACTGAGAAGGCCGGCACATATAATATCGAGGTCGTTTACAATGCCAATGGAGATAACAGACCTCTGTCTATTAAGGTAAATGATGCAGCAGCAAAGGATGTACAGCTTGCAAGCACAGGATCTGACTATACTACATGCGCTACAAAGAAGATCAGCGTACACCTGAATGCAGGAGAGAATACAGTTTTATTCTCTACAGCTTCAAACTACGATAACAGCATTATTAAGGCTCCTAATCTGGTAAGCGCAAAGGCAGTTCTGGTTCAGGCAGATGCAC
>JAZUFN010000060.1:0-4897 GCA_045640725.1 Lachnospiraceae bacterium | reverse complement strand
TCCACTGGTAACAATGGGCTGTGTAATGATGAGAGTATGTAATTTGGATACCTGCCCTGTAGGTGTGGCAACACAAAATCCCGAGCTTCGTAAGCGTTTTTCGGGAAAACCCGAATATGTTGTGAACTTCATGATGTTCGTTGCAGAAGAGCTTCGTGAGATTATGGCAGAGCTGGGTGTGCGCACCGTAGATGAACTGGTGGGCAGAACAGACCTTCTTAAGATAAAGGAAACCGAAAAGAACAGCAGACTTTCCAAGGTTGATATTTCAGCTTTGTTGGAGGATTCTTACAGAAAAGAAGCCGGAAAAGTTGAATACAACAGGAAAAATGTGTATGATTTTGAACTTAGCAAGACAGTAGATGAGAAGATTCTTATCAAAAAGCTTGCAAAGGCACTTGAAAAGGGTGAAAAGGCAAGCTGTGAGGTAAGTGTAAAGAACACAGATCGTTCTGTGGGCACATTACTGGGCGCAGAAATAACAAGAAGGTTTGGAGAAACCCTTCCCGATGATACATTTACCGTAAATTGCACAGGTGCAGGCGGACAGAGCTTTGGTGCTTTTATTCCCAAGGGCATGACGCTGAATCTTACAGGAGACAGCAATGACTACTTTGGTAAAGGATTGTCCGGCGGTAAGCTTATTGTAAAGGCTCCGGAAGATGCAGCATATGATGCGGAAAACAATATCATTATTGGTAATGTTGCCCTTTATGGCGCTACATCCGGTGAGGCCTATATAGCAGGTCAGGCCGGTGAGCGATTCTGCGTTCGTAATTCAGGCGCCAAGACCGTAGTAGAAGGTGTAGGTGAGCATGGCTGCGAGTATATGACCGGAGGTACAGCGGTTATTATTGGACCAACAGGCAAAAACTTCGCAGCAGGTATGAGCGGCGGTGTGGCTTATGTACTGGATGAAGACAGTTCTCTTTATCGTAACATGAATAAAGAAATGGTGCTTATGGAAAAGGTGGAACATAAGGCCGACAGAGAAGAGCTGCGCAGCCTTCTTAGCAAACATTGTGAGCTTACGGGTTCCAAGAAGGCGGAGGCTATCCTTAAGAATTTTGCTGAGTATTTACCAAAATTCAAGAAGATTATCCCTGTGGACTATAAGAGAATCGTGCAGCTTACAGAGGATTTTATTGAGCGCGGCATGAGCATTGGCGAGGCCCAGATCGAGGCCTTTTACGCCAGCCAGAAGTAGAAAACAGAAGATAGCTCTTACTTCGTAAGGAGATTACAAGAGGAGATATAACATGGGAAAACCAACAGGCTTTTTGGAATATGAGAGAAAAAATGAAATATCGGTAGAGCCGGAGATACGTATTAAGGATTTTAAGGAATTTCACAAAGGCAATAGTGCAGAAGAGGCTAAAAAGCAGGCTGCCAGATGTATGGCCTGTGGAGTGCCGTTTTGTCAGTCAGGCAGCATGATATCCGGCATGGCTTCCGGCTGTCCTTTACACAATCTGGTGCCGGAAACAAATGAACTGGTGTATCTGGACAATTTTGAGCAGGCTTATGTAAGACTGGCCAAGACTCATTCTTTTCCGGAATTTACCAGCCGCGTGTGTCCCGCTCTGTGTGAAGCTGCCTGCACCTGCAGTATCTATGACGGAGCAGTATCCACCAGGGCCAATGAGAGAAGCATCATAGACTATGCTTTTGCTCATGACCTGGTACGTGAAGAGGCTCCACAGGTACGCACCGGAAAGAGGGTAGCTATAATAGGCAGCGGTCCGGCAGGACTGGCAGCTGCCCAGCTACTGAATCGCAGAGGTCATAGTGTTACTGTTTTTGAAAAAAATGACCGTCCGGGTGGATTGCTTAGATACGGTATACCCAATATGAAGCTGGATAAAAGATCCATTGACAGACGTATAGAACTTATGGAAAAGGCCGGCATAGAATTTAAATGTGGTATCAATGTAGGCGTGGACATATCAGGTGACGAAATAAAGAACAGCTATGACAGGGTTATCCTTTGCGGTGGTGCGGAAAAGCCCCGTGATATAGCCGCTCCCGGACGCGATGCCAAGGGGATTTACTTTGCGGTACCTTTTTTGTCAGAGGTATCAAAGAGGCTTATGGATTGTGATTACGAAAGCGCCAAAGCTATTAACTACAAGGGCTATTCTTTCGGCAGCCTAAAGGGTAAGAATGTGGTAGTCATCGGTGGTGGAGACACAGGTAACGACTGCGTGGCTACCTGTGTGAGATTGGAAGCAGGCAGTGTGACTCAGCTGGAAATGATGCCTGCAGCGCCTGAGAGCAGAGCCGACTCCAATCCTTGGCCTGAATGGCCCAAGGTTTTAAAGACAGACTATGGTCAGGAGGAAGCAGCCTATGTATATGGCCATGATCCACGTATCTTTAAGACTACGGTTACAGAATTTTTAAAGGATGAAAAGGGATGTCTTACCGCTGTAAAGACAGTACAGGTAGAAATGGTAAGAGATAAGTCCGGTAAGACTACAATGAAGCAGATAGCAGGCACAGAAAAGGAGCTGCCTGCAGATCTGGTGCTTATAGCCGCAGGCTTTCTGGGGGCTGGTGACATAGTCATTGAAAGCTTCAAAGTGGAAAAAAATGCAAGGGGCAATGTGGCTACTTTAGAAGGAGAGTATAAGACCAGCGAGGATACTGTTTTCACAGCAGGCGATATGCATAGAGGTCAGTCACTGGTAGTATGGGCTATAGCCGAGGGCAGAGCAGTAGCCAAGGAAGTGGACGAGAGCCTTATGGGCTATACCAATCTCTAGTTCGGTTATTTAGAAACCACTGTACTAGAACATCCTTTACATGAAAATAGGAATATGGTAAAATGTCTCCATTATCCGATAGGGCTTATTTTTAAGCAGACTATCGGCAGACAGGCAGTTTCGCCTGGTTATAGTGAAAGACAAAGGCGTCAGAAACTTGCTTAGTTGGCAGGCTTTTTGACGTCTCATTTTTTAAAGTTTTCCACAGTAAGGAGAAGAAATGGTATGAAGACTAAACAGGATATAATGCAGCTGATAGAAGAAGAGGATGTGGAATTTATCCGACTTCAGTTCACTGATATTTTTGGCAATCTCAAAAATATAGCAGTAACACCCGGCCAGATGGAAAGAGTGGTGACCGGACTTTATCCTATAGAGGGTACGGTTCTTTTTGATGATAAGTTTGATCCGGGTATGGACCTGTTTCTTTGCCCTGACTATGATACCTTTGTCACCTTGCCCTGGAGACCTCAGCAGAGCAAGGTGTGTAAGATAATTTGTGATGTGTGTGACAGAAACGGCAAGCCTTTTTATATGAGCCCTCGTACTATTTTAAAAAATGTGGTGAAGGCGGCTGCAGATAAGGGCTTTACTGTTATGGTGGAGCCGGAGATCGAGTTTTTCCTTTTCCATACAGATGATAATGGGATACCCACTACAATCACCCATGAGAGAGCAGGCTATCTGGATGTAGGCCCTGTGGACTTGGGAGAAAATGTACGACGTGATATGGTGCTTACGTTAGAGGAAATGGGCTTTGAGATACAGTCTTCCCATCATGAGATGGCGCCGGCTCAGCATGAGATTGACTTTGAGGGTGGAGAAGCTTTACAGACGGCAGATGATATTATGACCTTCAAATTTGCCATCAGGTCTATTGCCAAGCGCTTTGGCCTGCATGCTACTTTTATGCCCAAGCCCAGAGCTGATATGGCAGGATCAGGTATGCATCTTAAGATTGCCCTTATGAAGAATGGGAAAAATCTCTTTGCCGGCAAGGATGAGGAGATAATGCCTGAGACAGCAGAAAGTTTTATGGCGGGCCTTATTCGTTATGCCTCTGAAATGAGTGTACTGACCAATCCTTTGGTGAATTCATACAAGAGAATCCTTTCAGGATTCCAGGCACCTTCAAGGGCAGACTGGTGTATGACAGGAGAAGAAACCGCACTAAAATACAAGAATTTCTGCGGAGATGCCAGGGTGGAAGCCAGATTCCCTGACCCTGCAGCCAATCCTTATCTGGCTATTGCAGCATGCATTGTGGCAGGTATAAAGGGTATAGAGGAAGAAGATAAGCCTGGAAAGGCCATGGATACATCAGCTAAAAAGTTGCCTCAGAATCTTAAGGATGCCCTGGGCGTGATGAAAAAGGGCACTCTTGTTAAAGAAATACTGGGTAAAGAGCTGGCAGACATTTACTATGACATTAAATTAAAAGAGTGGAACGACTATATGATACAGGTATCTGACTGGGAAGTGGAGCACTATCTGACCAAAATGTAAGGCGACTGTGAATTGTAACAATGTAGGAGGAATACATGGGCTGTATATTCATCGTTATGCCCAAAGAAGAAGATGCCAATCGTATAGCCGCGACCCTGGAGCATTCACTGGCTACTGAAGGAGTTTTTATTTGTAAAACCGGTTCAGAAGTGCTTCAAAGGGCCGGAGACTGGAGTACAGGAGTAGTCATCACTACAAAAAGGATGCGGGATATGTCCTACACTGAGATGTGTGAGTATCTTCCGGACTATTTTGGAATGGTCATTATTACTTCGGATACGGATTTTGAACCAATATCCCAGAGAGTAACAGGACTTCATCTGCCTTTTAAAAGGATTGACCTGGTAGAAACCACAAAATACCTGCAAAGACATCTTGCTTCGCAAAAAAAGAAAAGCAGCGGGCCGAAAAAACGCTCCACAGAGGAGCAGCAGCTAATCGATCAGGCTAAGGCACTGCTTATGGAATATGACAATATGACTGAGCCGGAGGCCTTCCGATACATACAGAAAAACAGTATGGATGGAGGCAGGAGCATGACTGAATCTGCTCAAATGATTATTTTCATGAAAAAAAAGAACTGAATGTGACACAAATGTGACAGGGGGACGTATCTAATTGACACA
>JAZUFN010000059.1:0-2771 GCA_045640725.1 Lachnospiraceae bacterium | reverse complement strand
TTTGGCGAAAGAAGTCTGGGAGACCGGAGAAGGGGACCTTCCCTATGAAGATGAAGCTATGAGAGCGCATGCAAAGGAAATGGTATTCCCGATTGGTGCGCCCAATGATGGCTTCGCACAGTATTTTACAGGAAGAAGTTTCCTTGCACCTATATCAACAAGCCAGGTTGGAATCTTCAATGTAACTTTTGAACCAGGCTGTAGAAACAACTGGCATATTCATCATGCAGACAAAGGCGGTGGGCAGATTCTTGTCTGTGTTGCTGGTAGAGGTTATTATCAAGAAGAAGGTAAGGATGCTATAGTAATGAAGCCAGGGGATTGTATAAATATCCCTGTGGGCGTAAAGCACTGGCATGGAGCAGCACCGGACTCATGGTTTAGCCATCTTGCTATCGAGGTGCCTGGAGAAAATGGTTCTAATGAATGGCTTGATCCGGTAAGTGATAAAGAATATGAAATCTTAAAATAGAAAAAGGAGACATTGAAGATGATTTATAACGATTTTAACGGGATTAAACTTTCAGCTTTAGGCATGGGAAATATGAGACTTCCTGTGTTAAATGGAAATGACAATGAGATTGACGTTGAATTAGCCAGAAAGATGATTGCCTACTGCATGGAGTCAGGAATCAATTATTATGATACTGCTTACGGCTATCATGGTGGCCAATCGGAGCTTGTAGTAGGGGAACTGTTAAAGAATTATGCAAGAGAAAGCTTTTATCTTGCATCAAAGTTCCCGGGATATGACCTCTCAAACATGCCAAAGGTAAAAGAAATCTTTGAGGAACAGCTACAGAAGTGTCAGGTAGAATATTTTGATTTTTATCTTTTCCATAATGTTTGTGAGATGAATATAGATGCATACCTTGATCCGAAGTTTGGTATCTTTAATTACCTGATTGAGCAGAAGAAAAATGGCAGAATAAAGCATCTTGGTTTTTCTGCACATGGAGATATTGCATGTATTACCCGTTTTCTTGAGGCTTATGGAAAAGATATGGAGTTTGGTCAGATCGAGCTTAACTACTTTGATTATAAATTCCAGGATGCCAAAGGCAAGCTCGAACTATTAGAAAAATGGAACATTCCGGTATGGGTAATGGAGCCGATAAGGGGTGGACAGCTTGCCACACTTTCAGAGGAGGCTACCGCAAAGCTTAAAACTGCAAGACCTGATGAGGATGTCCCTGCATGGGCTTTTAGATTCCTTCAGACATTCCCTAATGTAACAATGACCTTATCCGGAATGTCAAATATGGATCAGTTGCAGGCTAATATTAAAACATACGAGGAATGTAAGCCTTTGTCCAAGGAAGAAATGGAGATTATTCTTGGCATTGCGGATGATATGATTGCAAAAACTACAGTACCTTGTACAGGCTGTCACTATTGTGTATCAAAGTGCCCTAAGAAGCTGGATATTCCTTTCCTGCTTAAGCTTTACAACGAGGCTATGGTTGCAGGCTCGGGAGATTTCATAGCGCCTATGGCACTGGCATCTGTAGATGCTGATAAACAGCCGGAATGCTGTATCAACTGCAAAGCCTGTCAGAAGGTATGTCCTCAGACAATACATATTCCTGAAGAACTGGCCAAATTTGCCAAGAAGATGGGGCGATAAGGATGAATAAGCGTGTAATAAAAGTATTGTTATCGGTTCTATTGGTATTATGTTTTGTTGGATGCGGAAATACCGGGACAAAGAATCCTGCAGAAGTAACTAAGCCTGCGGTGAATGATCTTAACAGTAGTGAGCAGACAAATGATTCGAAAGATGATTCAAAGGGAGACTCGAAAGAAGAAGTGAAAGACGATTCAAAGGAAGATTCGAATTTAAGCAGTAATCAATCAGAAACAAGCGGAAGCAAGATACTTGTAGCTTACTTTTCAAGAACAGGAAATACGAGACCACTGGCAGAGTATGCTGCTGAATATTATAGCGCAGATATTTTTGAAATAGAGGCAGCCACCCCCTACACCGATGATGACATTAAGTATTATACAGATTGCCGTGCTGACAGGGAACAGAATGATCCAACAGCAAGACCGGAAATTGCAGGAAGCGTGGCAGAAATAGAAAAATATGATGTCATAGTTTTGGCGTATCCGATCTGGCATGGACAGGCGCCAAGAATAATTAATACATTTTTGGAGAGCTATGATTTTTCCGGTAAGACAATTATTCCATTCTGTACTTCCGCAAGCAGCGGCATTGGCTCAAGTGCGACTAATCTTCATCCACTCGTAAGTGATACTGCCACTTGGATTGACGGAAAGAGGTTCGCTGCTGGCACTGATAAGGAAGAACTCACGAAATGGCTGGGTAGTGTTTACCCAATAAATACGTCATCAGAGGTGAATGAGTTGAGATTATATATAAATGACACAGAAATCCCTGTAATTTGGGAAGATAATGCTTCTGTTAAAGAAATAATGGAAGAGGTCACCAAGGGTGAAATTACTGTTACTATGTCAAAGTATAGTGATTTTGAACAGGTTGGGCCTTTAGATAAAAGGTACACCAGTAATGACAAACAGACTACTACCCATAACGGAGATATAGTCCTATACAGCAGTAATCAGATAGTAGTCTTTTATGGTTCTAATTCTTGGGCATATACAAGACTTGGTAAAATTGATTTGCCGGAAGCAGAAGTAACGGAATTGCTGTCAAATGGAAATGTGATTCTCAAATTATGTAGATAGGAAAATTGAAACCTTATAGTTTAAAATGGCACCTCATTATGAGATGCCATTTGTTTTTA
>JAZUFN010000058.1:0-5793 GCA_045640725.1 Lachnospiraceae bacterium | reverse complement strand
AAGTGCACGAATTGCCTTTGCAGACTCAATACCATCCATAACCGGCATCATGATATCCATAAGAACCAAATCATAGTAGAAAGGATTTGACTCTGCGAACTTGCTGACAGCAATACCTCCATTCTCAGCTCCATCCACCACCATGCCTTTATCTTCCAGCATGAATCTGGCTATTTCCATATTGATTGTATTATCTTCTACCAGCAGTACTTTCATCCCTGCCAGCTCCACTTTTTCATTTTGAGCTCTTAGCTCTTCTTCTGAGAAGGCCTTATCATTGATAATAAGCGGAATAAAGAGTATTACTGTAGTCCCCTCCCCCAGCTTACTGTTAATCTCAATATATCCTCCCATCTGTTCCAGTACCTTTTTAACAATAGGTAGTCCCAGACCTGCACCGTTGTATACCTCGGATCTGGCAGTCTCATTTTCCTGAATAAATGGCTCAAAAGCTCGTTTAAGGAAGTCCTCACTCATACCGCTACCGGTATCCTTTATAGCTATTCTGAAGGCCACTCTGCCGTTACCTATAATCTGCTCGACTACTGTCATATCAACAGAACCGAATTCACGATTGAATTTAATGGCATTATTGAGGATATTGGTAATAACACGTCTGGTGTAAAGTTCACAGCCTATAACCCTTTCAGTGATGATGCCGTCTGCCAGAAGCTTCATGGTCACATTTTTATCATTGGCCTGAAGCTTCATGGACTCAAAGCATTCATATACCACCTGACGCATATTAAAAGGCGCTTCATCCATTACCAGCTTGCCACCATCCAGTTTTGACATATCAAGCATTTCGTCGATAAGAATCAATAAGTGCTGGGTGCTTACATCAATTTTTGATATACAATCTTCTACCATAGTCCTATCGGAAGGATTGGCTTTAATTATCTCTACCATACCCTGAATAGCATTCATGGGAGTCCTGATATCATGAGACATTCTGGAAAGAAAGTCCATTTTTACGGAATTGGCTTTTCTGGCCTCCTCTATACGCAGGGTCAGCTTTTCTGCCATTACAGCTACGTTGTTGGTAACGGCACCGATTTCATCCGTTTCCTCCGTTTCCGGAATAGAGGTCAGCTCTTCATTGGCTACAGCTTCGGCCTGACGTGAAAGAATAGCCATACGCTTAGTTACCAGACCTGTCAAAAAGAACATGGCTGCCATATCAATTGCATAGAAAAGAATGGAAAAAACAATTACTGACATAATGGTAGGCTCAAATTTGTCCTTGAAGGCCACCTTGGCCTCTTCTCCCATGCCCTCCATTGCCTGCTCGGCTATCATATATAGCGTTGTATGACAATAAACCGCTAAAAGTGCATACCCCAGAAGCATAAGCACTCCCATGGTAATCATCAGCTTTGTTCTTAATTTTGTTTTATAGTGAAACCAATTAAAAAATGTTTTCATAAAAGCACCTTTTTCTTATTCTTTTCCCCTCCTTTTCCGGAGGAAAACAGCGAAACTCTTTATTAATGCATAATCTCACATGATTCGATTATAGCCAATATGATTTGAAAAATGAATTGCCTGTATACAAACTAACAATAAAACTTTTATAAAAATACATTCCTGCCCGGCATTTACTTTTTGAAATTAAGCACCAGCACTGCTTCCCCGGGAACCACAGTGTCATAGGTATTGCCGGCCATAACATCCATAGTCACAGAAGGTGTTACCTCTTCTTTTTCTCCAATAATATTTTCAGCTTCAGGATCTTCTGAAGAAAGGCTGTAGGTAACGACCTTTTTATAATTGTCATCCAGCACTATATAAAGCTCTTTGGGGACTTTTTCCAGATTAACCAGCTTTACAAATACTTCATCCTTACCAGCTGTAGCAGATACATAAAGTGGCTCGGTAACAGTGTCAGCTTCGCAGAAGTCATGATAGGTCACATTATCCACCCATGCTTTTATACTATGGCCGGATATTTTAAGCCCGGCATGGTGGCGTCCATCCGCCTCGACTGTTATGCCACGTCCTGTAGTAATCACGCTTTGGCGGTCGCCCTTTCTCTGCCTGCAAATACAAGACATATCGTTCGCCCATCCGCCTATTTCCCAGCGATACACTTCCGAAGTGTCATCTCCGCTTTTCTTCTCACCAAATCCGAGAATCAGCTGGGTCCGACCCTCCACGACTTCATAATCAAACGTGATGGTAGCGTCACCTTCTACCGCTCCCAAATCTGTCCTATGGTAGTCACGCTCACCGGAATCATTGCTAATAACCAGCTTGTCAAACCTCTTTTCTCCATTGACACAAAGGTCATAAAGAATCACCTGTGGTACTCTTGTCTCCAAAAAGAAATTGCCGAAAATATCAGGCTCACTGAAAGACTTTTTCATGCTGTCGCCATGTTCCAAAGTGCATGGGACACTTCTCTCTCCTCTGGACTTCATAAACATCTGCTGTACATAATAATTCACCGTGTGTGACAAATCTGTCCCATCAAACCAAATCATATCCGGCGCCCAGTTCAGATAGTCTTTATTGCAGAAAAGAGGGGCGTAGCAGGCAAGACCGACCACATCGGCATTCCTCTCCATTCCTGTCATAAAGGCAGCCTCTGTCAGAGCATTTTTGTACTTGTTACCCCAGGAGCCGTACTCGCCCAGAAAAACCTTGGGGCCACGTCTGCTGTAAATATCGTAACGATTCATATTTTTTCTGAACCAGTCGGTAGACATATAGAAATGCTCATCCACCAGGTCTGCCTTGGCCTTACGTGCAGCCATCCACATGATATCGAAATCGTAGCCGTCAGCAAAAGGGCCGGAGGAGGAAATAACCTTTATTTCCGGATACTTTTCATGAATAGCCCTTTCAAAATAAGGAAAACGCTCCATAAACGGATCCCAGAGCTCTTCATTGCCTATGGCTATATATCTAAGATTGAAAGGTGCCTTGTGGCCAAGTTCGCATCGTTTCCTACCCCAGACAGTGCTCTCATCTCCGTTGGCAAATTCAATCAGATCAAGAGCATCATCAATAAACTCACCCAAGGCTTCTATTTCCACATATTTGTGACTGTGAGGATTGTAGCCTGCTGCAAGGACCGGAAGAGGTGTAGCGCCTATATCCTCGCAAAGCTCAAAATACTCAAAATAGCCCAGTCCCAGTGTCTGATTATAGCCCCAGTTATTGCGACGGGCTGCTCTCTTTTCCACTGGACCGATGGTATTTTTCCAAAAGTACAGTGCGTCTCTGTCATTACGATTCAGGGATCCATCGTGCACCAGACACCCACCCGGAAAGCGCATAAATGCCGGATGCAGCTCATACAATGCCTGTACCAGGTCACGTCGCAAGCCGTATTTTCTGTTTTTCCAGGTATCAGCAGGAAAGAGCGAGATAAAATCTAAATATATATCGGTGCCCACCTCCGGAATAAGCGTATAAAAGGCCTTTCCTTCCTTTTCTGCCTTTAGGTCAAACTCATATTTTTTCCAATCTCCGGAAATATCAATGACAGCAGAGGCCAGACTCCCCTCCTCTGTTTCCAAAGAGAATGTGACTTTGCTCTGCTTTTCGCTTTTTGCCCAAACAGAGGCATTAAATACCTGTCCCGCCATCACGCGGATTCCCTTGTGAAAGCCGCCGTTTCTAAGGCTTCCGTTGCCAATAGCCTGCAAATGGCAATAATGGGGATTTTCCGTAAATGCAGGCTCTGCGTCAAGTACCTCTGCCTTTATGTCTCCCTGCAACTCCCATCCTGTCATATGATGATAGGATGAGTTGTCAACCCTATCAAATTCAAAGGCCCTGTTCTGAATAAGCTCCGCATATACGCCGCCATCAGCGGAGTGATTAATGTCCTCAAAAAATATACCGAAGAGATCCCTGCTGTCTCCTATGGACTCTCTTCCCTTAACATTTAACTGTAATCCCATGATGTCCCCTTTTGTCACAAATTAGTTGTCTTTTACTTCACAAAGAGCTTTTGTATAGCCGATAATCCGATTTTTCTTACCGGCATCCAGCTCTCTCATAGCCTTTACCACTTCATACTCATCAGAAACCCGGTCTACAATCAGGCTTTCAGTCTGAACATACTTGCTGTCACAGGTAGAAAGCAGTTCATATGGGCTCACTCCCAGTACTTCGCATATAATCATAATCTTGTCGGAAGCGGGATTGGTCCCCTTTCTCTTCCAGTCACTTATAGTGGACTCAGAAATCCCGGTTTTCCCGGAAAACTCCTTTTGCTTAATTCCCTTTTCATTTAAAAGCTTAAATATGTTTTCACTAATTGTCATAGCCGCCTCCCAGCAGGGATTATCCCCGCAAAAAATATTCGCTATTACGGATTATATCAATTCCTCCACCGAGGTGCAATAAATGGTGGAAAAAAAGACAGAAAATTATAGTGTTTTTTTCAGATTTTGTGTTATGATTTAATAAGGGCATTATGCGAAGTCATGAAGCAATAGAATAATTTAAAAAGAAAAATCCAAAAGGAGATTTTTATGAAATATGAAGTAAAAGACTTTGGCAAGACCAAAGATGGACAGATGTCCAAGCTCTATGTGGTAAAAAACAGTAAGGGAACCACAGTAACTTTTTCCGACTTTGGTGCTACTATTGTAGGCATCCAGACAGCTGACAGAAACGGTAAATTTGCTGACATTGCTCTGGGCTATGACAATGTTAAGGGCTACGAGGAAAACGGCACTTACTACGGTGCATTTATAGGTCGTAACGGCAACCGTATCGGCGACGCCAAATTCACTCTGAACGGCAAGACCTATAATTTGGAGAAAAACGACGGGCCTAACAACCTTCATTCCGGTTTCAAATGCTACAATACTTTTTATTATGAGACCGAGGTTTTCGAAGAAGAGGATGAAATCACTGTTGAATTTTCCCGTCTGAGTCCTGATATGGAGCAGGGCTTCCCCGGCAATCTGGACATGACAGTCAGCTATACTCTTACTGAAGATGACGAGCTGGTAATCGAGTACTATGCTATCGCCGATCAGGACACAGTCATGAACTTCACCAATCATACCTTCTTCAATCTGTCCGGTCAGGCATCCGGCTCTGTGCTGGATACCGAGATTATGATTGATGCAGATCATTTCACTCCTACTGATGCTAATCTCATACCTACCGGAGAGATTCGTTCTGTCCTTGATACTCCTATGGATTTTCGTAAACGTACCCGTATGGGAGACCGTATCGATGCTGACTATGAGCCTCTTGTTGTAGCCGGCGGTTACGATCACAATTATTGCCTAAACAATTCCGGTGAGGATTGCGAGCTGGTATGCGAGTGCTACGACCCACATTCAGGCAGAAAGGTAGAGGTATTTACCGACTGTCCGGGCATGCAGCTTTATGCCGGCAATTTCATCGATGGCAAAGCTGCCGGAAAGGGCGGCTATGTATACAAGAAGCGTGAGGGCTTCTGCCTGGAGACCCAGTTTTATCCTGATGCCTGCAACGAAAAGCCTTACTTCAAGACTTCCATTGTACCTGCTCAGACCGAGTTCATGAGCGCCACCATTTACAAATTTTCAGTAGAAAAATAAGATATCAGCATTTTGGTAAATTAATCCCCCTGTCAGGAAGACAGGGGGATTATAGCGTATCGACAAAGTCGACACTCCAGAGCAGATGGCATTCGCCATCTGCTCTGTTCTTGTTTTTAGGGACCTCATAATATACTTACTATGCTACGCTGAGATGATTAAGTAAGTTGTCAATCGGAACCGTCCCTGGTGACACTATCTTTCTTTTACAACAGATGATCCAAGTCGGATCGTAGCCATG
>JAZUFN010000057.1:0-3045 GCA_045640725.1 Lachnospiraceae bacterium | reverse complement strand
ATCAAGGAAATGGGCAGATTCTATCGCCATGTTCTGATTGAAAAGAATTATCCTCACCATGGCGCAGTAGCGTTTGGTCATTACGGCAAGGCTATTTTTGAAGTAATGAAGATGATAGGCGTATCTGTAGATGAGATTGGTTTCAACCAGCCTGCAGGCATGCTCTACAAGACAGAGAATCCATTTAAATAAACTTTTTAAATTATTTACACTTTAAATTATTTACATTTTAAATTATTTACACTAACTGTTTACAGCCTGCTCCTTTAATAAGACATCCGGCAGATGAATTTGCCGACGCCTTATACAAAGGAGTAGCTGTGAATAGTAAAAATGGCCCGGAAAGGCCTGCGAGGGGTCAAATTATCAAAGGGGGACAATTAAATAATGAACAGAATTCCTACGCATGAAATGGTAAGAGAATTACCTACTGATGCAAGAATTGTGAAGACGGAGAATGGGATTGATCTCTACAACATGACAATATTCCAAAATATAATGTCATGGAATCAGCACAATCTCGATATTACTGCCTTCGAGTACTTTGGGACTACCATATCCTATGGGCAGTTGCCGTTTACGGTGGAGGAGTATATAAGAGCATTCAGAGCTCTCGGTATCAAGGAAAGAAGCGTAGTTACCCTAAGTCTGCCTGTAATGATAGAGTATTATATTTCTCTATTTGCACTGGGGGAGATGGGAGCTATTAGCAATAATCCCAGTATTCTATTCCTTAAAAATGATATTGCCAAGTACACTTTAGACAAGAATTCTGATACACTTATCATTCTGGATGTGTTTTTACCGCTTATTGCAGAACATCTGGAAGAAGCGCATTTGAAAAATATTATCCTTATATCCTACAGTGATTACCTTCCTGAAGGGAAAAAGGATATTTTAAACGATCCTGCATTAATGCCGAAAAAAGTACGTGATATTTTACTGGATAAGCAGGAGCTGAATAGAAGAAACGATTTAATCAGGAACATTAAGGACGTGCGGATATGTCCTTTGCAATATTTACTTGAGCTTGGTCGTGCCAGCTCAAAAGAAATAAAGTATCCGGTATTTGATATCGATAGAGTATCTATGTATTCATATACCAGTGGTACTACAGGTGACCCCAAATGTGTTGTTTACACTGAGCAGTCTGCGAATGCTATTGTAGAAATGCATAAGGGCCTTAATCTACGAGATTATGTAGGAGATCGGAGTCTGGTGGTTATTCCGCCGGGACATACTACCGGTCTATATTTTGCTGCTTATCTGCAGCTTTCCAAAGGAAAGACTATGGTCCTTCAACCTATCTATGATAAAAAGACTTTTGCCAGAGATTTACGGGATTTTAAAGTAAATCACACCTTGGCGGCAGCCAGCTTTTACTTAGAGGCTGTTGCACAGAATAATTTAAAGCCGGGAGATCTGGCTTCTCTATCCAGACCCTGCTCTGGAGGAGAGCCCATTTCAAAATGTAATGCAGATATGATTAATGACTGGCTTAAGAATGCCGGCTCTCCTGAAAAGATAGCTATCGGAGGGGGCTCCAGTGAGGTGGGCTCCAGTGCTATTACCAGCTATGAGCTGAATCCGGAGACAAAGACCAATGAGACCGGTTATCCTATTCCGGGGGTTGTGGTTAAAATAATCAATCCTAAAACCGGCCGGGAAGTGGAGCGTGGTCAAAGAGGTCAGCTCCATATCAGTAGTCCTGCTGCCGCAAAAGGATATCTGGTAAGAGGTGAAATAAACGAAGATTTCTATTATTACCAGGACGGATACAGGTGGGCCAATTTGGGAGATATTACTGTGCAGAATGAGGATGGTTCCTACAGTATGCTGGGACGAGCCTCAGATTCCTATGTGGACGAGGAAGGAAAAATACACTATTTATTTGACATTGAGTATTCTGTGGAGGCTTCAGACCCTGTAGTGGAATGGGAAATCACTGCATTCAAGACTACAGAAGGTCATGATATAGTAGGCCAAGTGGTGGTAAAAAAGGAGTATATAGGAAAAGAAGAAGAGGTTATCAGATTTCTTTGTGCCAAGTATAAACTGGACGGAATAAAGATATATGATCAGTTTACTACCGGTGAAGTAACCGGAAAGAGAGATTACCTTTTATTGAAAAATGACAGAACCAATTATTTCTGTCCTGCCGGACCTGAATATCTCTATAAAAAGACCTACAATGAAAACGGGTTTGTAGATATTGTAAAGAGAAAAGGTTACGACTATACAAGTATAAATAAAAATTGAAAAGTGAGAAGTTATGCCGGACAAAAGAGTTACCTTTGAGGATGAGGTATCATCCAATAGAAATGCTGCCAACATGATGATTGTTATTGCCGTCATTTTGGTAGGTGCAATGATACTGAACTATTTTGGAGTATACAATATAGATAAGTTAATCATGACGATAGCGGTTTCAGCGTCGGTGTTCATGATAGGAATTATTCAAGTACTGGGGCGAGTCCGACAGTTGGCTGTTAAAAAATTCACAAAGTATGTCATAATGGTGCAGATTATAATTGTTTCTATGGTCTGTCTGATACTTTTTAATTTTAGCGTTATTCTCATAATCGTTATACCTATGATTTTAGCTATGGGATATCACTCAAAAAAACTGGCATCCCTGGCACTAGCAGGATCCTTGTTAAATTGCCTGTTTTCACCGCTTTTGGGATATACAATGGGGACATGGGATATTAGTTACTTTATCTTTTTGGTGCAGGTCACTGACATGGCACCCTTTAACATCCTAAAAAACAATGAATATGTAAGAGAGCTGATAAAGGCTGAGATCACCACAGAAGGGTCGAAGCACAGAGCCATATTGACATTCGTATCCATGCCCATGATAGGTATGGTAATCTTTTATGGCTTTGTTATTGTAAATTCTATTGCGCAAAAACAGAAGAACTACAATCACCAGATAAGGCACCTGAACAGAGCCCAGGATAAAACAATTCTTGGACTGGCGGATGTAATCGAAAATCGAGACCTGAATACAGGTGGTCATGTAAAGAGAACAAGTGATGTAGT
>JAZUFN010000056.1:0-15804 GCA_045640725.1 Lachnospiraceae bacterium | reverse complement strand
GTCACTAGCAGTCCCGAACTGCAAGTTACGGGCTGGAACCGAAACTTGCGACGTTCGGCACAGCAAGTGCCGTTTCCACTCGGGTCAAAGCTCGCAAAATTGAGGTTTGACGCTGCCCGGCGTCATAATGTTAATTTTTTTATCTTACGCAGCGGGGGCTAAGGCAGTCGAGCGGGATACCCCTTAAGAAACTGCGCTCCGCTCACGGTTGGTGGCGGTATTATCGTAAGTGATAGCGTAGCGCAGTTTCTTAAGGGGTATCCCCGTCGGTCAATGGAATACGAAGGCTGTAGGTGACGCAACAACTAAAAGATGCAGGCCAGAAGGTGGCCAAGTGCTCAGTTCTGCGAGCTTTGCCCCGAGTGGTTACGTCACTTACTGAGCTGTCCGTCGTGAGTTCTGGTTCCAGCCCGGAACGAACAGGACAGGTCAGTTAGTGACAGTCCGCGAGCCGGGCAACCTCGAGCAGAATGAGTACTTGGCCACCCCTGGCCTCACTATTCCCAAAAGTCAACTACAGCCTTCGGATTACAGGGGCCGATGGGGCGAGCTAAAGGAACAAGCGGAAAAAAGTAGACACACCCCCATGAGTAAGTGTATACTACACCTATCTTAATTTTAGGACGGATTATGGAAGCATCACAGAAATCTAAAGCCACAATAGGAATACTTGCACACGTTGATGCCGGGAAAACCACTCTGGCAGAAGCCCTTCTCTACACTACAGGAGTACTGAAGACTGCCGGGCGTGTAGATAGAGGCGAATCCTTCCTGGATAATTTCTCTATGGAACGAGCCCGCGGCATCACCATTTTTTCCAAGGAAGCAAAATTCGAGACAGAAAATCTTGCTGTAACTTTGATAGATACCCCGGGTCACGTGGACTTTGCTCCGGAGGCCGAGCGTACTCTTCAGATTCTGGATGCGGCTATTTTGGTTATCTCAGGATCCGAGGGCGTACAAAGTCATACCGAGACTCTTTTCAGACTGCTTCAAAGACACCATATTCCTATTTTTGTCTTTGTTAATAAAATGGATATCTCCTCCTTCTCTCACCAGGAAATCATAAAAGAACTGAACACAAAGCTGGGACATTCTTTTGTAGATTTTACCGTTCCGGATATTTTATCTTCCGAGGACATGGCTTCAGTGTCAGAAGAGCTGCTGGAAAGCTTCCTGGAAAAGGGAACATTGTTAAAAGAAAATGTCAAATCAGCAATTAACTTCTGTCAGTGTTGTCCTACATATTTTGGCTCCGCCTTAAAATTAACAGGAACTTCAGAATTTTTAGAAATCCTTAATGATTACTTTTTACCAGGTACTACTGATGTCGACTCGCCATTATCGGCCCGTGTCTATAAGATCACCCGTGACAGCAGCAATGTCCGTCTCACCCATATGAAAGTCCTGTCAGGAAGGCTGAATATACGAGATGAAGTGTCTGAAGAGAAGGTAAATGGTATACGTTTTTACAATGGTGAAAAATACAAGGCAGTGGAAAATGCTGAGGCCGGAGACGTCATCGCAGTATCCGGCCTCACCAAATCCTACTCCGGTCAGGTGATCGGAGAGGCTACAGCCACCCTACCACCTATGCTGTCACCTGTCATGGAATCCTGTATTAATCTGCCTATAGGTACCGACGTGCAGCATGCTTTCAAGCAAATGCAGGAAATTGCGGAAGAATTACCTGATTTAAATCTGGTATGGAATGAGGAAACAAAAGAGATACTGGCCCAGATTATGGGCGAAATCCAAATAGAAGTTCTTAGAAATCTTTTTAAAGAACGTTTGAACCTGGCTGCCTCTTTCGGCGCAGGTAAAATAATATATAAAGAGACAGTGACCTCTGTAGCGGAAGGCGTAGGCCACTTCGAGCCCCTTCGCCACTACGCAGAAGTCCACCTAAAAATAGAGCCCGGTGAAAGAGGCTCCGGCATCCAAATAGATGCAGATGTATCTACTGACGAGCTGGAGCTCAACTGGCAGCGCCTTATTATGACCCATATAGCAGAACGTCGCCACCGTGGCGTCCTTACCGGCTCCGCTCTTACCGATGTTAAGATAACCGTAATAGGTGGTCGAGCTCACCCCAAGCACACGGAAGGCGGTGATTTTCGACAAGCCACATATCGTGCCATCCGCCACGGTCTCATGTATAGCACCAATCTCCTTCTGGAGCCATACTACGATTTCATGTTGGTAATCCCTGCCAGCCAGCTGGGCAGAGCCATGACTGATATTACCCGAATGAATGGTGAGACCCGTACTCATGAGATAAACGGTGACAGAGCCGTAATCTACGGAAAATGTCCTGTCAGCACCATGCATGGCTATGCCCTGGAGGTAAAAGCATACACCGGTGGCTCAGGCAATCTCTCGGTTTCCAATGGCGGGTATGACAAATGCCACAACCTGGAGGAAGTTATATCTGCATTTAACTACTCTCCTACCGCTGATATTAGGCACACTCCCGACTCCGTTTTCTGCGCTCATGGCTCAGGTTTTGTGGTGCCTTGGGATCAGGTCACCTCATATATGCATATTGAAAGTAAGCTGGATAAAAAAGCAAGTCACTTAACCACTATGGGTGATATGCCTCTCCCACCTTCTTCCTCCAAAAGTGTTTACGACACTGCTTCCTATGATTATTCTGCCAGCCGCGCCCTGGACAAAGAGCTGGCCGACATTTTCAATCGTACCTTTGGTGGCTCCGGACGCTCTCTTAATCCAAATGGTTCTAAGAAGCAGGATTCTTATGAAAAGAAAGACCTGTATAATCCTAAAAAGAAGCCTTCTAAAGCGCCTGTTCTACCTGAGCATGTAGAGATAAAAGAAACCGCCATACTAAAGGTGTATCTATTGGTAGACGGTTACAATATTATCTTTTCCGAAAAAGGCCCCGAAAGCTACGATAAAGTCACTCTGGATATGGCCAGACAAAAGCTAATCGAACGCGTAGCCAATTACGCTGGTTTTAAGGGTATCTCAGCCATCGTGGTATTTGACGCCTATAGGGTATCAGGTGGTACTGAAAAAGTGGAAACAAAAGGCAATATCAGCATTGTATATACCAAAGAAGCAGAGACTGCGGACCAGTTCATAGAGCGTACCAGCAAGTCCCTTTCCAAAAAGTATCGTGTGCGTGTAGCCACCAGTGACGCTACTGAGCAGATTATCATCTTCGGAGCAGGCGCTGAGCGTATCTCAGCCCCTGAATTCTTAAAAGAGCTGGCATATACTGAAAAGGAAATAACTGAGAAAATCAAATAAATACAAAGAGGGTGTGTGGCCTAAAACAGGCCACACACCCTTTTATCATTTTTATACTATCTGTAAATAATGTCTTCTCTCTTTGGTCCGTTGGAAACCATTGTAATCGGCACGCCGATCTGCTTCTCAATAAACTCAACATAATTTCTTAAGTTCTCAGGCAGATCTTCATACTTTCTGATACCCTTGGTCTCGCACTTCCAGCCCGGAAGTACCTCATATACAGGCTTACACTGGGAAAGCTTGGAGGTAACAGGGAAATCCTTAATGATCTCACCGTTGTACTCATAGCCTATACATACAGGGATCTCGTCCAGATAGCCCAGAACGTCAACTACTGTAAGCGCTACTTCAGTAGCACCCTGTACACGGCAGCCATAGCGTGTAGCTACTGCATCGAACCAGCCCATACGACGAGGACGGCCTGTGGTAGCTCCGAACTCACCACCGTCTCCGCCACGACGACGGAGCTCATCAGCCTCGTCACCAAAGATCTCGGATACGAATTCGCCTGCACCTACTGCAGAGGAATAAGCCTTAACGACTGTTGTGATATTCTTAATCTCGTATGGAGGAATACCTGCGCCGATAGCACCGTAAGCAGCCAGTGTGGAGGATGAGGTAACCATTGGATAGATACCGAAATCAGGATCCTTAAGTGAGCCCAGCTGGCCCTCTAAAAGGATATTTTTGCCGGCCTTCACAGCCTCATAGAGGTAAACACCTGTATCACATACATAAGGTGCTACCATGTCTCTGTACTCATGAAGAGTCTGAAGCAGCTCAGCAGGTACAATAGGATCTTTATGGTACATATGTGTAAGAAGAATATTCTTCTGCTCACATACGCGTTCAACCTTTTCTACCAGCAGCTCCTCGTTAAAAAGCTCTGATACCTGGAAACCGATTTTTGCATACTTATCTGAGTAGAAAGGTGCAATACCGGACTTTGTGGAACCGAAGGATTTCTTGCCCAGACGCTCTTCTTCATACTGATCAAAAAGCACGTGATATGGCATCATAATCTGAGCTCTGTCAGAAACAAGAATATGTGGCTTCGGTACTCCACGCTCTACCAAAGAATTAATCTCGTTGATAAGATACGGGATGTTCAAAGCTACACCATTACCAATAATGCTGGTAGTATGATCGTAAAAAACACCTGATGGAAGAAGATGAAGTGCGAACTTACCATACTTATTGATAATGGTATGTCCTGCATTACTACCACCCTGGAAACGAATGATGATGTCGGACTTCTCAGCAAGCATATCAGTAATCTTGCCCTTGCCTTCATCTCCCCAGTTTGCACCTACAATTGCGCGTACCATAATTGAAACTCCTTTTATGTATTATTGCTTGGAGGATGTAGAGCCAAAGCCGCCATTACGTACTCCTGTGGCCTCATCGTCCTCTGTAATTCCGTACTGCATGAAAATGCCCTGAGCAAAGGCGTCCCCACACTTAAGGGCTACTACCTTGCCTTCCTTTGAATCATTGGTCATCTTCACAAATATGTGTCCTTCGTTGTCTGAACCGAAGTAATCACTATCAATAACTCCGATGGTATTATTCAGCTGAAATCTGAACTTGAAGCCCAGCCCGCTACGAGGGAACATGAAAAGGGCATAGTCCTCATCCATACGTGCTCTGATGCCCGTAGGGATTTTAACACTCTCACCCGGCTGCAGCTCAAAGTCAAGGGTAGTACAGAAATCATAGCCTGCAGAGCCTGCGGTAGCTCTGACCGGAAGTTTGATACCATCATATATTTTTTCAGCAGTCTCTTCGGAAACCTCAGGGAAGGTATCTCTGTAGTCCTTTATAAACTGCTCTTTGGAAACCTTATAGAATTTAGCTATGCGCTTCAAATTAAATCTCCTTAAGGAATGCTACATAAGCCTGCTTTGCTTCCCATACATCGGACTTGGAAACGATTTCACAAGGAGCGTGCATGCAAAGCACAGGAACACCTGCATCGATAACCTGCATGTTGTACTTAGCCATAATGTATGCGATAGTACCGCCGCCACCTACATCAACTCTACCCAGCTCAGCTGTCTGGAAAGGCACCTTGTGCTTGTCCATAGCGCTGCGAATCTGAGCGATGAACTCAGGATTAGCATCGTTGGAGCCTGACTTACCACGAGAGCCTGTAAACTTGTTGAATACGATACCCTTACCGAAAAATGCTGTATTTTTCTTCACAAATACACTTGCAAATGCTGTATCGAAAGCTGCAGATACATCGGATGACAGCATATGAGAATTAGCCAGACATCTGCGTACCTTAAGCTCAGAGTAGTCTGTAGTAAGATTGATAATCTCAGCTACTGCATTCTCAAAGAAGTAAGACTGCATACCGGTAGCACCTACAGAGCCGATTTCCTCCTTATCAACGATAAGGCAGGCTGCTGTACGATCAACTTCCTTTGTCTCCAGCATAGCTGCCAAAGATGTGTATGCACATACTCTGTCATCATGACCATAGCCTGTAATCATACTGCGGTCGAAACCAAGGTCGCGGGCTGCACCTGCAGGAACCACCTCAATCTCTGCTGACAGGAAATCATCTTCTTCAAAATCATACTTATCTTTAAGGATCTTAAGAACATTAGCTTTAACAGCTTCTTTTTCCTCATCCTTAAGAGGCATGGAGCCTACCAGAAGGTCCAGAGCCTCACCCTCGATTACTTTGGAAGCTGTTTTACCCATCTGGTCGCCTGACAGGTGAATCAGAAGGTCGGTAATTTCAAATACAGGATCTGCAGGATCTTCACCGATATTTACCTTAATCACACTGCCATCCTTTTTACATACTACACCATGAAGAGCCAGAGGAAGAGTTACCCACTGATACTTCTTGATACCGCCATAGTAATGTGTATCCAGGAAGCACTGCTCACTGTCTTCATAAACAGGTACCTGCTTCAGGTCCATACGAGGAGAATCGATATGAGCTCCCAGAATCTTCATACCATTTTCCATAGGCTGTTTGCCGATGATGAAAAGGGCCAGAGCCTTACCCATATTATTAAAATATACCTTATCGCCGGCCTTAAGCTTCTTGCCTGCCTTAATGCAGTCATTGAGATTCTTATAGCCCGCTTTTTCAATAATGGCAACTGTCTCGTCCACACACTCACGTTCAGTCTTGCACTTGGAAATAAATGCCTTGTAATCTTCATTAAAGGCCATAACTTCCTTCATAGTCTTGTCTGAATAGCTAAGCCATGCATTCTGCTTAAGGTTCTTCTCGTCCTTCTTTGCCGGCTTTTTCTCTGCTGCCTTCTTGGCAACAGGCTTCTTTGCTGCTGTCTTCTTGTCTGCCATATAATACCCTCTTTTCTATTCTTTGGATTATAGTCTAAAAAAATCCTTAAGTGATCCGATGTACTAGGACACCACTTAAGGATTATACCCTTATTTGCTGATAAAAACAATAAATATGTGCTAATAAATGCGATTACTCAGCAGACTTAAGGCTTTCCACCATATCCACCTTGCGGATACGGAAAAACATGCTGAAATTCACCAGTATGGCAAAAACAAAGGTTATAATTATGGAATAAAGATAACTGATAGGCTTTATATCCCTTCCAAACATAATCATGTCTATCTCGCAGGTCTCAATAACAAATTTATGAAGGAAAAATCCCAGGAAGCAACCCAATGCCACACCGAAAACCGTCAGCCATACGTTTTCTCTGTATACGTATGCTGCCAGCTCCGAATCATAAAAGCCCAGCACCCTTATGGTAGCCAGCTCACGTCTGCGCTCCAGGATATTTATGTTATTCAGATTGTAAAGCACAATAAAGGCCAAAAGCCCGGCAGATACTATAAGCACCACTACCACCAGATCCAAAGACTTCATCATACCGGATACCCTGTCTCGGAGAGAGGAAATATTGGTAATGGCTGTCACCTCCGGCAGCTCCAGCAGGGCTGATGCCAGCCGGTCCTTCTCATCCCCCGACAGATTGTCACGGAATTTAAACAAGAGCTTGTTAAAATCCTTGCTTACATCCTCTCCCAGGGTGGATACGGCCTGTTCTGCGCTCATGTATACGTAATAATAGAGATAGTTTTCCGCGATGGCAGTGATTTTGGCGCTCCCTGCCTCCCTCTCTCCATCCATAAATACCAGTCTGTCTCCCACCTTCAGCTTCAGCACCTTGGCCAATTTTTCAGAAATAATGCAGCCATCTTTTTCCAAGTGGTATTTTTCATTGCTCTTTCTATCCTGCAGGGAAAGAAAATCCGGCAGACTCTCCAATTTTTCCGGTATTAACAACTGAATTTCCTTATCTGCGCTGTCAGAACGCACCTTAATGGATATATTTTTCACATAGAGGCTGTGAGTAATATTATCAAAGAGGGGATTGTAATTCGAGCTGCCCGGCTGCACTTCTTCTACCGGATCCGTGATGCTTACCTCCGCATCATAGGTCCATATTTTATCGTACTGCTTGGTGACAATATCAGCTATAGAGTCTCTAAGTCCAAAGCCTACCATAAGAAGAGCCATACAGCCACCTATTCCGAAAATGGTCATGAAAAGGCGCTTCTTGTAGCGAAAAAGATTGCGGGCAGTGGCCTTGCCGGTAAAGCTCAGATTTTTCCAGATAAATGTAATCCTCTCCAGGATAATGCGACGTCCGGCCTTAGGTGCCTCAGGCCTCATAAGCACTGCCGGCACAGCCGACAACTCCTTAAGACAGGCTGCCAGGGTAGCGATTACGGTACAGCCTACTGCCAAAATAATCGAGAAAACAGACAGCCCCCACTGGAATTTCATAACAGGTGCCGGCAGGTGGATATACAGAATCTCGTAGGCAGAAATAATGACAAAGGGCAGGATTTGGCTGCCTATGACAGCCCCCAGAATGCCTCCTGTCATGGAAGCTGATACGGAGTACCAGAAGTATTTGCCTGCTATTCTAAGCTTAGAATAGCCCAGGGCTTTATATGTGCCTATCTGTATGCGCTGCTCCTCTACCATTCGTGTCATGGTAGTGAGACTGACAAAAGTAGCTACCAGGAAAAATATAGCCGGGAAAACCAGTCCTATTTTACCTATACGTTCTGCATCCATGCCAAATTCCACGGCACTTTGTATGGACTCTCTGGTCAGCACATGAAATTCAGGGCTTTCGAGGTCAGCTATTTCCTTTTCCCCTTCCGAGATTTTGGCCTTGGCATCCTCTATCTCACTCTGTGCCTTTTCCAAGTCAGCCTGCTTATCAGCCAGCTCCTTTTTGGCCTTATCTATCTCCTGATGCCCCATCAAAAAGGCGGCTTCTATCTGAGGATCTGCAGGCATACCCATTTGTTGCCCCATATTGTAAAGGTCTTCTTTTTCCTTGAGTTCCGTCTCCTGAGCTTCCAGAGTAGCTATAGCTGTAGCCAGCGCTTCTTCTCCATCATGGACCTTGCTCTCAGCATCTGCCAGCTCATTCTTTTTATCAGCCAGCTCTGCCAGTAGCGGGGCTTTGATTTCCGTAAGGCGCAGCTCATTTATTCTGTCCTCGACACCATGGATTTTGTCGGTATACTCCTTTACAAAGTCCTTATACTCTTCAGTAAAAGGAGTTAAATCCTTGGCTCCCTTTATGGCGATATGCGCATAGGTGTAGTAGTCTGTTAAAAAAGCCTTGGGACTGAGAAAAATAAAGGCATCCGCTTTGCCGTTGCCTATACTGATGGTGCCCCTGTCCCAGGAATAAAATTGAGGGTATGTGCCATAGCCTACAATGACGTAAGAATCGTACTTAAGAGTATCTTCCAGATTGTCACCGTAGATTTTAATGGTATCGCCTATTTTTATATCACTTTCGTCCCTCAAAAGTCCCAGATCCAAAAATACCTCATTGTCCTTTTCAGGCAGCCTTCCCTCCTCTATGTGAACCTTGCTCACATCCTTCATAGCAGAGAAGATCTGTAGCTGAAAATCACGCTTTTCGCGTATAAGGAAGGCTTCTGTATAATACATACCCTCCACTGTAAAATCGGAGGATACTTTTCTAAGCTCTTCCAGCGTCTCATCTGTAATGCCCATGCTACCTGCAGTCCAGATGTCGCAAAAATCAGTCTCGTCGTAAAAAGCCTTGGCAGTAGCTCTCATATCCGGTTCAGAAGACCTGATGCCCGCATAAAAAGCCACTCCCAGCGCCATTATAGCCAGGATGGACAGATACCTGTTCAGTGTCCTTTTTATTTCTCTGAAAAAATCTTTTGTACTTGCTTTCATTTCACCTTTGCCCCGCAGCTTTTGATTACCAGTCAATGCTTTCTACCGATACCGGCTCCTCATTTACATACATTTCTCTGGTCTTACCGTTTTTAATACGGATTACACGATCTGCCATAGGTGCAATGGCCTTGTTGTGGGTAATAACAATGATAGTTGTCCCCATTTCACGGCAGGTATCCTGCAATAGCTTGAGTATGGACTTACCGGTCTGATAGTCCAAAGCTCCCGTTGGCTCATCGCAGAGAAGCAGCTTGGGATTTTTTGCCAAGGCTCTGGCAATAGATACTCTCTGCTGTTCTCCTCCTGAAAGCTGGGCAGGAAAATTGCCCTTTCTCTCTCCCAGCCCCACCTTTTCCAGCACTTCGTCAGGCGTGAGAAATTCCTTGTTTTTTTCTTCCTCTATAACTTCGATTCTGGAGTCTGCATTATCATTTTTACTTTTTTTCCTTCTTTTTTTGTTTACCTGTACAGCCAGCTCCACATTTTCCAAGGCTGTCAGATTGGGGACCAGATTGTAGAACTGGAATACAAATCCCACGTCCTCTCGCCTGTATTTGGTCAGTCGTCGGCCATCATAAGAGGCAACATTTTCACCATCTACCAGGACTTGCCCTGATGTAGCCGTATCCATACCACCTAATATATTCAGAACTGTAGTCTTGCCCGCGCCGCTGGGGCCTACCACTACTACAAATTCGCCTTTTTCTATATTAAAATCTATGCCGTCTGCCGCATGCACACTAACATCACCGGTTTTGTATATTTTCTTAACATCCTTAAGCTCTATGTAACTCATATACTACCTCATTTTTTTGCATATTTTGACTTGTAGCATATTGTAGCACAAAGGAAAAATTCGGGGAATAAAGGAACTCTAAATTATGCTATAACTTTTGGTAATATGTTTTATATCCGGCTACAAAAAGAAAGGATCATGTATCTAATGCGAACAGATGCACGAATCCTTTCTATTTTAGTGCAAAGCACTCACAGCATTTTACCCGATTCAGGAGCGGCAGGCAGTGACGAGTTCCTATTCCTTTCCGCATCAGATGCAACGGGTTACACGCCTCATAGCTGATCTTTTTTCCAGATCAATTATATGGCTTTTACTGAGCCCCGGAAGTCGGACCTTGTCATAGCGCTGGGTAATGACGGCATATACGTTAGTCCTCTTCCCCAGGTAGTCTATGGCCTCTGCCCAGGCTCCTCCGGTCCATGGCGTCAGGCTGCCTGTCAGGAAAACCTTACGATAAGGGAATTCGCCCGCTACCGCAATATCACTGCCCAGGTCACATACTATGTTTTCAAATCCACGACCTCTCCAGCCTCTTACATCGGAGCTTTCCACCCTTTTTCCCACCAGTACCCCCTTATAGACAAAACTGAAGCCAACTGTATTATTCTTGTCAAAAGCAGCTGAATCCAGCTTTTCCAGATTGTTCAGGGGATTGCAGTCCAACAGCACTGTTTTCTTTTTTTCGGCAATGGCCAAGGCCAGTCTGACAGCAAATACACTACCCTGATAGCCATCTGGTATCCCCACCACAGCTATAAGATTGTCGCCTGACGGAATAGCTTTTTGCGGGTTTATTTTCCTAAGGTCATCGGATATTTCACTAACTGCTTTGTAGCCTCGTCCCTTTCTCAGGCACCTGCTGATAATACGGTCATAGCCCTTTGGGACCTGCTCCGCATACATCCTCATATATTCAAAGGTCTTTCCCATGCTCCATATATCGCTGCCTTCGGACAAAGCAGCGTTGGCCAGGAGTTCCGGAGCTGCAAATCTGGGCGTACCGGATCTGACTTCTTTCTCATGTCCCCGGCAGATGGCGCTGCCGAAGTCCACAAGCTTCATTCTGTTGTCAGAGATTACTATATTACCCGGTTTTATATCCAGATGCAAAACCTTGTTCTGAGGCTCATGGAGAAAGGCGATTATCTCGCACAGCTCCATGGATAGCCTTACCAGCTCTTCAGGCGTCACTCTTTTTACTCTCTGAAGGTAGATTCCCAGTTCTTCCCCCTCCACATACTCTTCTACCATACATATCATGCTGTCGGTATCAAAGCTGTCGATGATGGCCGGAAAAAAAGGGGCCTTTACTTTTTGCAAAATCCTTATCTCCGAACGAAGTGCGTTGCTTCCCTCGTGATTCAGTCTCATTTCCTTCATAATACGCCTGCATTTTAGTTCTTTGTGCCATACCAGAGATACTCGTCCGGCCTCATTTTCCTGAAGCACCTTTAAGACCTCGTACCTCTCAGAAGAATCCATGTACTGCTCCTTTCCGCCGTACTGACACGGCTCAGCAAATCTTTCCGAAAGCGTCAGATGTATGCTTTCTGAATAAAATTATAAAGCTCTTTTCCCCACAAATCTATTGACATAAGCACCGAAAAACAGCATATTTTTTCGACAAATTGCACTATGGTTTTTACCCTATAAAATGGCCTCCAGCCCTCTATCTATAAGGCTTTGAACAATCCGGAGAAATTGCATTTTTTTACAATTATCTTCAGTTTTTAATAAAAAATCCATAAAGTTTTTAGCATTATATTACCCCCATATTTTATTGACAAAATGGGGGTAAATGTATATACTTCACTTTATCTAAGAGGTAAATAAATGAAAATCGAGAAGTTAAGCGACACACAAATAAGATGCACATTGAATAAGCAGGACCTCTCCGACAGAGAGCTGCAGTTATCAGAGCTTGCCTACGGATCAGAGAAGGCGAAGGCTCTGTTTTCTGAGCTTATGCTTCAGGCCAATTTCGAATATGGCTTCGAGGCCAATAACACTCCTCTTATGATTGAGGCTATCCCTATTAATCAGGATACTCTTGTTCTTCTGGTAACCAAAGTAGAGTCTCCTGAAGAGCTGGATACCAGATTTTCTCAGATGTCCACTCCTTCGGCTGACTTCAATACCAGTCCACTTCCATCTTCCTCCAAGTCTATGGCTGACGAGATTATTGCAGCATTCGGTCAGCTTTCCAGCCTCCTATCTCAGGCTGTATCCGATACAGACAAAAAGAAGAAGGATGAGGTAGCTGCCAAGGCCCCCAATCCGGCTAAGGTATCCCGTTGCTTTACCTTTGGTGACCTCTCTCAGGTCATTCGTCTTTCCAAGGTGCTGGCTCCCTTCTATCAGGGCCGCAATACCCTATATAAGGACGAAAAGACTTCCCGTTACATCCTGGTACTTCGTATGACCAAGCATACTCCACAGGATTTTAACAAGGTCTGCAATGTAGCTGCAGAATACGGCGTGCCTGTTACCATGCGCTTTGCCAGTGAGTCTCTTTTTGAAGAGCAGTATAAAAAGATTATTGCTGCTAACGCTATTAAAAAATTAGCTGAATTATAAAATATACACTCAGCCCACAAGGGCTGAGTTTTTTTGCCAAAAAAAGAAGACAGCAAATGCCATCTTCCTTCATCTTTTATGACCTGTGTATCAGTTAATTAACCTGCAAGGTAATTATTAAGAGCTTCCAGAACTGTATCAGCGTCAATACCATGAACCATGCATGCCTCTTCCAAGGACTCACCCTGAGCTGAAGGACATCCTACGCAATGCATACCGGCCTGCATAAGAATAGCAATAAGATTCTGGTTTGTAGCGATAATCTCACCAATTGTCATATCTTTAGTAATCATTGTAGTACACTCCTTTAAGTAAAAGATGAGACAATTATAAAACTGATATTAAGTTTAGTCAAGGGGCTTGCTTTTTACCATTCTATACGATAATATAGATTTACAATCTTTTGACCACAAAAGGAGGATACTACTATGGCATACAAGATTAATGATGGTTGTGTAAGCTGCGGCGCATGTGCAGCTGAGTGCCCTGTTGGTGCTATCTCTGAAGGTGCTGAGCACTACGAGATCGACGCAGATGCTTGCCTTGAGTGTGGCTCTTGTGCAGCTGCATGTCCTACAGGCTCTATCGAGCAGTAATGAAAAAAAGAAGCCGAGGGCTTCTTTTTTTGTCCATTTTATTCTTCTACGTGATAATTTTCCAGATTGCCAAACTTAGTGAGCTCAGGCATCCATTTAAGCTTTACAGTGCCTATGGAACCATTTCTTTGCTTGGCTACAATGATTTCGGCCACGCCCGGCTCCTCGCATTTTTCTCTGGTGTAATACTCATCTCGGTATATAAACATACATACATCGGCATCCTGCTCGATAGCTCCGGACTCACGCAGGTCAGAAAGCATAGGACGCTTATTATCTCTGGACTCTACAGCTCGTGACAGCTGAGAGAGGGCGATAACAGGGCAATCCAGCTCACGGGCCAGTGCCTTCAATGATCGTGATATCTCTGATACTTCGTTTTGTCTGGATTCTGACCTGCCGGAGCCTGTCATCAGCTGCAGATAGTCAATAATAACCAGCCCCAGATTTTTCTCCAGCTTGGCCTTTCTGCAAAGGGAGCGAAGAGCTGCTATGGAAATACCTGGAGTATCATCTATCAGGAGACCGGAGTCAGCCAAATCCTTGGCACTGCTCATCAGATCCACCCATTCATCTCCCTTTAATTCGCCTGTACGAATCTTGCCGGCTGACACTCTGGACTCCATGGCCAGCATACGATTCATCAGCTGCTCTTTTGACATTTCCAATGAAAAAATATAAGTAGTAACATGGCTCCTGACAGCCACGTAGTCGGCAATATTACATACGAAAGCTGTTTTACCCATAGAAGGACGGGCAGCTATCAGAATAAGGTCGGATTTCTGCAGACCTGCCAGCTTCTGATCCAGATCCTTAAATCCTGTAGCAATACCGGTAATACCGCCACGGCTGCTGGCAGCATTCTGGATATTCTTAAGAGTACGGAAAACGATGGTTCTGATATCTTCAATATCACCACTGTTCTTATTCTTAAGTACTTCAAACACCTGCTTTTCAGTATTGGCCAGCACATTTTCCAAAGGCTCTTTATCCAGGTAGATAGAAGCGGATAAATCCTCCAAAGTCTTCAATATTCTTCTCATATGAGCCTTGTCGGATACTATGTCAATATAATATTTTACATTGGCAGAAGTAGGCGTAGACTCCTGAATATTGCGAAGATTCTCCAGGCCGCACAGCTCCGGCGCTATTTCTTTTTCCTTAAGCTTATCTGCCAGGGTGATGATATCTACTTCTTTGCCCTGCTGATACAGCTCTCTGATAGCATCGAACATTACCCCCAGCGCGGGATCGTAAAAATCAGCTGATGTCAGGCCGTCTTCTGCCGCAATGATGGCGTCTCTTTCCATCATCATGGCACCAATAACAGCCTGTTCAGCTTCTCTGCTAAAAGGTTTTTTTCGACTGATTACATTTTCTTCCATCTTTAACCCCGAAAAATAGGAAATATCTCTTGCTGCTTATGCCTCTACCACTTTAACGGTCAGCTCAGCAGTTACCTGTGGATGAAGCTTAACAGGTATATGATAGGTACCAAAGTTACGAATAGGATCTGCCAGGACCAGCTTCTTCTTATCCACATCCAGCTTCAGCTGCTCTTTGATGGCATTATTGATTTCCTTTGTGGAAACAGAGCCGAATGTTCTGCCGCCTTCTCCGCCCTTCATGGTAAGAGTAACGGTACCTGCAGAAATCTTAGCTCCCAGTGCCTGAGCCTCTTCCAGTATTTCCTGGAGTCTCTTGGCCTCATGAGCCTGCTGCACCTTAAGATCGTTTAATGTCTTTGCGTTCTTCTCAACGCCCAGCTTCTTGGGCAGGATAAAATTTCTTGCATAACCATCAGAAACCTTTACTATCTGGCCCTTTTTTCCCAGGCTCTTAACGTCTTCTAAAAGTATAATTTCCATATATACCCCCAACTTCTATAATTCTTTATTCATATGTTTCTTTTGTTTCTTCTATAATCTGCTTTTTAACGGCATTTATAGCCTCAAGCATACTTGTATTTTCCAGCTGTGCTCCGGCTATAGTCTGATGACCGCCACCGCCCAGCTTTTCCAGTACTATCTGCACATTCATCTCATCAATGGAGCGGGCAGATATCTGAATATAATTGTCGATAGGTGTAAAAACAAAGCTGGCCTTCACACCATCAATAGACAGCATCTCATTAGCAGCCTGTGCAGCCACTTCTCTGGGGCTTTCAATACCGGTAGGATCAAATTCGGACATAATGTAATGGTCACAGAAAACCTCTGCATTGCTGATACATTTTGCCTTAGCCTGATACTCTGAGAAGGTTCCTCGCAGGACTTTTCTTACCAGTGTAACATCAGCACCAT
>JAZUFN010000055.1:0-4310 GCA_045640725.1 Lachnospiraceae bacterium | reverse complement strand
ATTAAGCTTTGCTCTGGCAACGGTTTTGTTTACCGGCGCTCTGGCTACCCATATTGCAAAAGCATACATTCCTACTTCCAGAGACACCAATGTGGCACCACCCAGAGCAGAGTATGAGATTAAAAAAACAGACGGATTTACACTCCTTTATGAGACCAGCAAGGTAAAGTACTATTGGAGAGAGGACAGAGATGTTATTGCCGTAGAAGACAAGGCTACAGGCTATATCATGAAGACCGGCGGAGATTTTCCTTTCCCATCTCAGATAAAGTCTGAGGTAAAGAAGCTGATTTCCAATAACACTCCTTTGGAGGAGCTGATTAAAAAGGCTGAGACTTATCCTGACGATCTTAATGCAACATACGTAGGTATAGCCAATTCTCTGGTTACAGCCGAGTACTATTCAGCTGATAAAATTAAGTATATTTCTTCAGCATCTGAGAAAAATGCAGAATCCAAGCTTACCAGACTGTCCGACAGTGAGTATAAGCTGGCAGTTAAATTTACAGAACCGGATATTAAATTGAATATTTATATTACCTTTGGGGAAGCAAGTATTGATTACCATATTCCTGCCAATGAAATGGAGGGAGAAGGCCTTTCATCACTGGCATCTCTGGACATCACTCCTTTCCTGGGGGCCAGCGGCGGTATTTCCAATGTCTTCAATCCTGAGACCATGGAGTACGAGAAGAAGGAAAATTACAGAGTGCCGGGATATGTATTGGTACCTGACGGCTCCGGTACACTGATTCGCTTCCAGCATAACAATGCAGTATACAATCAGTATATTGGAGATGTTTACGGTAAGGACTACTCCACAGAGACATATTACAACTCTTCCTTAAGAGATGATGTACCTGCCAAGAATCCTGTAATGCCTGTATATGGAATGGCTCATGGCGACGGTCAGATGGCCTTTGTTGCCTGGGCTGACAAGGGCGCTGAATATATGGATATCATTGTTAATCATGATGGTACCAAGAGCACCAATTACACCTGGGCATACCCCAGATTCGAATACAACATCAACTACTATCAGATATTTGATGAAAAAGGAAATGGTTTCTACTCTCAGATGGATAAGCCTTTTGCCTTCGATGTGGATATGACCTATGCTTTTCTTTTCGGAGACGGATCAGACGGTACAGCAAAAGCAGACTATACCGGCATGGCACTTACCTACAGAAAGCATCTTTTGGATAAGGGCATTATCAATTTGATGACCACTGATAATAAAAATGATATTCCTCTTCGTCTGGATTTCATTATGGGCGATTCTGAAAAGGGACTTTTCGGTACCAATCAGGTAGTTACCACTACTACAGACGATGTGGAAAAGATTTTAAAAGATGTATTAGCTTCAGGTATTAAAAATGTGAATTCCGGTCTTGTGGGCTGGCAGAGTAAGGGTGAGACCTTAAGAACACCTGCTGAATTTAAGTTTACAGGCAGCATTGGCAGCAAGAAGGATTTCCAGAAGCTTATAACTGAGATGGAGAAAAATGGCGTGGATGTATCACTTTCCCGCGACAATATCTCTATCAACAAGAAGATGGTAAATTACTTTAATACAGGTGTTAAGGCTATCAGCAACTGGTATGTATCCATTGATAAGTCCTGGGTACTTTCTGAAAATGCAATCATTAAGACCTTCTCCTTTGCTAATCCTCAGAAGGTAGCATCCTGGACCAAGACTCTGGCCAAGAATGCAGGAGCTTTTTCTTCCAGTCTTACACTGTCAGGCGGTACCAATATTCTTCTTTCCAACTGGAACAGAGACGGCATGGTAACTTCACTGACAGAGACTATTGAGCTCTACGAGAAGACTTATGAAGAAATTAATCAGAACCTGTTATTAAATCTTGACAATCCTAATATGTACCTGTGGAAGTACACAGACAGATACTTAAATGTACCTGTTGGTGGCTCCCAGTACATTTACGAAAATGACTCGGTTCCGTTCCTTCAGATGGTTCTTTACGGAACAATGGAAATGTATGCTCCATACTCCAATTTCTCCTTCTACACTCAGGACTGCATACTTAGAATGATTGATTACGGTATTTCTCCTTCCTTCATTCTTTCAGAAAAGCCTTCTTACCTGCTTTCTGACACCTTCTCCTTTGATTTGTACTCCACAGAGTACAATCTCTACAAGGACATGATTCAGAACATTTATGGACAGGTAAATGGCGTGCTCTCTGAAGTATATGATATGGAGTGGACCGGCAGATATGTTCCTGAAGCAGGCGTTGTAATCAACACCTATACAGATGGAACCACTACAAAATACGTAGTTATCAACTACACAGAAAAAGCTGTTATCTATCAGGGCATACCTGTACCTGCAGAGTCAGCAGCAGTTGCAAAATAAACGATGAACGACATATAAATAAGCTCATCGGGAGGTTTATTCATGGCTAAGAAAGAAAAGAAACTTCATAAAGGACGTTCTTTTGAAAAGCGTCAGACCAGCAGAGGATATGCATTTATGCTCCCCTGGATTATTGGATTTATAGTATTTACCCTGGCGCCTTTTATAGCGACTATCTATCTTTCATTTATGAAGGTAGATACCAATGTAAACGGCTATGATATCACACCGGTGGGCTTTTCCAACTACTATTCGGCCATCTTCAAAAGTACCGAATTTGTGCCGGCAATAGTATCCTTCGTACTTATGGCAGTGCCTTATACCTTTGTTATCATAGTAGTAGCCTTCATCATGGCTTACCTTTTGAACAAAATTAAGGTGGGTAAGGGAATAATGAGAACCATTTATTTCCTTCCGGTAATCATTATGTCAGGTCCTGTTATGAGTCAGATCCTGGATGATGCAGATGAAGCTATCAAGGCTGCACAGGGCGTGGAAAAAAGTACAGATGTATTTATTCTTCAGGTACTTTCACAGTATTCCCCTGTATTATCCAATTTCCTTGAGGGAATGTTTGATCAGCTGACCATGATTTTATGGTTTACAGGTATTCCTATTGTACTTTTCATCAGTGCACTGCAGAAAATCAATCCTTCTCTCTATGAAGCAGCAAAGATTGATATGGCCAATGAATGGCAGATACTGTGGAAAATTACCATTCCTATGGTAAAGCCCACAGCACTTGTAGCTACAGTGTTCATCATTGTTCAGCTGGGTACTTATGATTCATCAGCAATTTACAATCTTATTATCACAGCAACAGGTAATACCGATGGCGGACTTGGATTTGCGGCAACCTTTTCCTGGCTGTACTGTATAGTGGTATTACTCATAATAGGAATTGCATTTTTACTATTTAGAGATAGAGAGCGTGAGGTAAGAGGATGAGCAAGGCAAAAGTAAAAATAAAACAGAAAAAGAATGCCAAATGGGCCATTAATCTGCTGTCAAAGATAGTTATATACTTCATTCTGATTGTCGTAGGCTTTATATATCTGGAACCGATTTTCAAAATGATTGCCAAATCAATAATGTCTGCCAAGGATGTTATTGATCCTTCCGTTACCTGGGTCCCCAAGAAGTTTTCTCTGGAAAATCTTAAGTTTGCGGCCCATGTACTAAAGCTTAACGTAACACTTAGAAATTCAATTCTCTGGTCAGCAGGCCTGGCACTGGGACAGACCATAATAGCTTCACTTACCGGCTTTGCTTTTTCCAGATATAGATTTAAAGGTCGTAATTTCTGGTTTTTCATGCTGATTGTAGCATTTATCATTCCTGTACCGGTGCTTATGGTACCCAGACTTATGATGTTCGTTACTGTGCAGCAGACACTTAAATTCCAGCTTATCGGCACCCTTTGGCCACAGTATCTTATGGCTTATCTGGGGCAGGGAGTATATTCCACAGTACTGGTATTAATATTCTATACAGCCTTTAACATGATTCCCCGTGTACTGGATGAAGCTGCGGAAATCGATGGAGCATCAGCTCTTAAGGTATTCTGGTTTATCGTGGTAAAAATGTCGGGAACAACTATTCTGGTAGTTTTCCTTTTCTCCTTTGTATGGAACTGGAATGAGACATATGTAACCAGCACTTTGCTCAGAAATAACATTCAGCTTCTTCCGAGCAAGCTGGCACTCTTTAACTCTGAGTTCGATGGCGTGGCAAACGCTGTAGGCGGTGCCTTCAAGAACAACGAAGCATACAAAATGGCCGGCACGCTTATTTCCATTTCTCCATTGCTTGTCCTTTACCTCTTCGTACAGAGATGGTTTATTCAGGGTATTGAAAATACAGGTATTACAGGAGAATAAAATGAATAAGAAAATAAGGATAATTGCAGGTCTTTTAGCCATGTCGCTGTTAG
>JAZUFN010000054.1:0-4835 GCA_045640725.1 Lachnospiraceae bacterium | reverse complement strand
TAGCACCACTACAGAGATCCCCAGCATCGAAGTCTTCTACAATTCCACCAAGAATTATTCCTCCGCGGCTTATCAGGAGATAGAAGGCAAGGTATTATCCACTTACAAGACTTCCGTCATCGCAGATCGTCTGGGTACTTTGGATACTCTGGTGGTATTCAATGAAAAGACAACACTTATTGTTAATGAAGACGAGGCTAATGGCCAGTTCATGGCTATGATGATGCCTTATCTGGTAGTAATGCTCCTTTTTGCCAGCGCTATGGGTCTTTGCGTAGATGCAACAGCCGGCGAAAAAGAACGTGGTACTTTGGCTACACTGCTTATGACTCCTGCAAAGCGCAGTCATATTGCTCTTGGTAAGCTTTTGGGTCTTTCCACATTAGCTGCCATTTCAGCAATTCTTTATGCTGTAGGTCTTGTTATTGCAATGCCTCATATGGACTTTACCGGTGAAAGCAATATTAATACTTCAATTTCATTTTCACCATTCCAGATAGTAGCCATGATTCTTCTTCTGGTAGCTCTGGTATACCTCTTTGTAGCTATCATTTCACTGGTATCACTTATGGCTAAGGACGTGAAGACTGCTTCCACACTGGTAAGCCCTATGTATATCATCGTTATCCTACTGGGTATGACCACCATGTTCCAGACTCCCGGTACAGCTGATTTAGTGCTCTATGCTATTCCTGTCTATGGTACATCTCTTGCTATCCAGAATATCATGATTAATGCTCTTACCGTACCTCAGTTGCTTTTAGCTATAGGTGGCGAGATCCTTCTTGGTATTATCTTCACCTTCGGAATTAAAAAGGCATTTGATAGTGAAAAAGTAATTTTCAATGCTTAATTTCCATGACACATAACATGATTCGGCCAAAGCCGGTCAGATGCAAAAAACCTGGAGAATTGCTCTCCAGGTTTTTTATTATGAATTTCTTTTAATTTTCATAGTGTGAGTCTTAAGGAAAGGCTCCTTACGCAGTTCGTAGGTCTCGATGTACTTATACTTATGCTGATCACGATTGGTATCGATGATTACCTGCTTCATTATGGCATCGGCTTCTTCTGCTGTCATCTTGGTCAGTGCTTCACAGTAAATATCCGCATGAATTTTACCTGCTTTGTCACGTACTACAACTTCATCTACGTACTCCGACTTCATAAGATTATTCTCCAGCTCCTCAGGTGAAACATTTTCACCATTGGAAAGAATAATAAGATTCTTGATACGTCCGGTGATATAGATAAAACCATTGTCATCTATCTCACCCAGATCACCTGTTCTAAACCATCCCTCGTCAAAAACAGCCTCTGTAGCAGCCTCATCACCGTAGTAACCGGCCATGATATTATCACCCTTAATCTGAATCTCGCCGTCCTTGACTCTGACTTCATTACAAGGTGCTGCTACGCCGATACTGCCCTTTCTATGACTGCGCTCGGTATTTACAGAGCTGAAAGTAGCAGTCTCAGTAAGGCCATAGCCTACATATACAGAAATACCTATATCATCAAAGAACTGGGCTATATCATTGTCCAAAAAAGCACCGCCACTAATCATAACCTTCAGATTGCCACCTAAGGCCTGATGAATCTTGGCAAAAATACCTTTTCTTCTATCAATACCGATTTTACGAAGGCCGTTGGAGTACTTTCTGGCAGTGTTGAACTTGCCTGTCAGGTCCTGCTTTTTCAGAGTATGATTCACATTCTTATAAACAGCTTCCATCATCATAGGCACTGCACAGATGATATCCGGCTTAAATTCAGCAATACGCTTGGTAAAATAACGTATATTGTCACAGATATCTGTCTCTGCACCAATTGCAATCTGGAGTGTCAGAGTAGTCAAGCCATACATATGATATGCAGGAAGTACAAAGAAGAACTTCGCTCCATTCATAAATGCCCGGTCAACACCTGCTGAACCTGCTCCGCATGCCACGTTACGATGAGTCAGCACTACGCCCTTACGCTCGCCGGTAGTACCGGAAGTCAAAAGAATAACTGCATTGCTATCCGGCTCCACAGCCTTAATCTCATAGCCTGAAATAGCCTTCTCATGACCTGCTGCATAAATTTCCGCTATCTCTTCACGTCCCCAAAGGAGCTCTGCATCGAACTTATCTGCCTCATGCTTAATCTCCTCAGCAGCAAAATTAATATCCATCATCACTGCTACTTTACCGGCACACATAATAGCGTAAGCCAGTGTGAAGCACTCATAGGCAGGGAAACAAAGCAGACCGATATGCTTTACATCGGCATATTTTTCACGAATCACCTGAGCTGTACCAAATACATCGTTGGAAAACTCTGTGTATGTCTTAGCGGTAATCTCACCATTATTGTAGGATCTGAATGCATACCTGTCAGTATAATTAATACCTGCATCTCTAATGATATCAGGAATGTTGTCATATGTGCCGCAAATATCAATAAAGGCACTCTTATTCTTAAAATTAAAAATTGACATGTTCTCTCCTTTTATTGAACGAAGTGAAATAAATGGAGAACTCTGAAAGAGTTTGAAAAGCTAAGCCTTCACGCGATAGCGTGAACTATAATGGCTTAGCGACCATTTTATCTCCTTTTATTGAACAAAGTGAAATAATGCGAAAATTATATCACAATCTCTTAAGAGTTTCCACAAAAAAATATGACACGGGATAATCGAGCCCGTGTCATAAAGTCATTGTAATGGTTGATTTATGCAAGCTTGCTGCCTGTAAGGCTCTCATAGCCCTCCAGATAAATAGCGATAGTCTTATCTACTACTTCCTGTGGCAGTGTCCAATTATGGCCCTCGTTAGACTTCAGCCAGTCGCGTGCAAACTGCTTATCGTAAGAAGGCTGTGAATGTCCCTTCTCGTAACCTGCTGCAGGCCAGAATCTGGAAGAATCAGGTGTCAGCATCTCATCACCGATATAAAGCACACCATTTTCATCAATACCAAACTCAAACTTGGTATCCGCAATAATAATACCACGAGTAAGAGCGTAATCAGCACATTTCTTGTAGAGAGCAATGGTATTGTCGCGAAGAAGTGTAGCATACTCCAAGCCCTTACCGGGGAATTCCTTCTCCAGTACCTCTATAGAACGCTCAAAAGAAATATTCTCATCGTGATCACCAATCTCAGCCTTGGTAGAAGGTGTATAGATAGGCTCAGGGAGCTTCTCAGACTCCATAAGGCCCTCGGGAAGCTTTATACCGCATACTTCGCCTGTCTTCTGGTAGCTGGCCCAGCCACTGCCTGTGATGTAACCACGTACAATACACTCAATGGGAAGCATGGTGAGCTTCTTTACCTTCATGCATCTGCCCTGGAATTCCTCTGCACTGAAGAATGCAGGCATATCCTTTGTATCTGTAGATATCATGTGATTGGGAATGATATCCTGTGTATAATCAAACCAGAACTTGGACATCTGTGTCAGCACAGCGCCCTTCTTTGTGACCTTGTTATTCAGAATAACGTCAAAGCAGCTGATACGGTCTGTAGCATACATTACAAGGCTGTCGCCACAGTCATAAATCTCTCTTACTTTACCTGTCTTTACCGGCTTAAGCATCTCACTCATTGTCTTTCTCCTTTTATGAAACGAAGTGGATATCATATATTCCTGATACTCAAATAATATAACACGAAAGCAAAAAAACCGCTATACCTTGGCTTATTCAATATTTTAACGTCAGAAATAAGAAAGGATTATATTGGATTGCCTCCGGCCTCTATTTTCTTTTTTTCATCCTTAACCACTATGTAAGCCACTACCAGCCCTGCCAGCATGGTCAAAGTATTACTTACACCCATGATAATGCCTGCGCACTCACTACCTAAATTGGTAAAATTCTGCAAAGCCCACAGTACCGGAATACGGAAAACAAATACTCGAAGAACATTGGTAAGTAACACCAGCTTGGTCTTTTTAAAGCCAAAAAGCAGAGCCATTACCGCATCGTATATACCCAGCTGAATACAGGAGCCAAAGGATTCATATCGAAAAATATGTACTATAAGCTGCTGAAATTCCGGATCCGCCTTACCCTTGGCAAAGGCAAAGAGATATGCTATGGGATCAGCCAGCAGATTCAGTATAATAAGTCCGGCCAGACCAATAATAGCATTAATCACCATAAGCTTATAGAAGGCTTCCAAGGCTCTTTTGGGCTTACCGGCCCCCAGATTCTGGCTGATAACCGCAGAGCCTCCATCCTGGAATCCTATCTGCAGCTGCGTGACCAGACCATCCATATTATTGGAAATGCCGAGAGCACCTACAGTGGTACTTCCATAGATACTACACATCTGATTCACTACAGCCTTGCCATAAGCAAAGGCCATTTTTTCTATGATGACCGGATAGGACACCTTGACGATAGGCAGATATACACCGTTTTTAAATCCAATATGTTTTGCACTGAAACAAAATGCATCAGTACCCTTAAAAAGATTGTAGATGGCTATAAAGAGCAGCACTACCTGGGCTATCAAAGAAGCCACTGCTATCATAACCAAGCCACCATTCATTACATAGATAAAAAAGGCTGTCAGTGTAAGCTTGATAATGATGACCATAAGATTCAGCCTCATTATACGTTTGGTATTGCCCCTGGCTCGCTCTATTGAGATATATACACCATTAAACAGGCCCACCAAAACTGAAATAAGGGTCACAGTAAAATACCGGGTACCCATTTCCACAAATTCTTTTGGAGTTCCGAGAGCAGTAAGGATAACTCCGGTAAAGGGGGTCATAGCCAGCACTGCTACAGCCAGAATACCACTTACCAGCACCTGGGTGGAAACACGCTTTTTTACCAG
>JAZUFN010000053.1:0-9198 GCA_045640725.1 Lachnospiraceae bacterium | reverse complement strand
CGATTGAAACTTCACAATTTGAAAATCAATTTTAATTGAATTTTCAGGGTTGTTTAGCTGTTTAATTATCAAGGTTCTTTGTTGCTCTGTCGCTTATCTTTCGTGCGACAGCTCGTATAGGATATCATCATTTTGAACTTTTGTCAACAACTTTTTTTAAGTTTTTTGAAAAAGTTTTTGAGCTTTGAACCACTGCTTTATGGGCACCTATGCTCATGACCTGAAGTTCTTATTCGCTGATGTTCCGTAACGAACAGGCGTTATCTTACTACCATTTAATCGATTTGTCAACACCTAATTTAATAAATTTTTCAAATTGTTTGAATTATATCTACTATTTAAATATTACCAATATGTAAAGCCCCAAAAGCAATAGGCTTTCAGGGCTTTTATCGTTCCTTTTAACACCATCTACAATTTATTTAAGCAAGGAGGTTATAATCATAACCGTTCCTGATGAGACCTTGATTTCTGCAGTATCTTCTTCCCATTCATTACTTTGTCCTATAGGAAAATCTGCGGTAATCTTCGCATCAGTCACTTCGTATTTCGTTCCTTTTATGGATATTATACTTTCATCCGACAGCGACAATACTGACAGAGAATATCTCTGGTCTTTCGTTAAAATCAGTTTGCCATCACGAATAATGTATATAATTGTGTCTGTTCCTGCTACAATTGCTTTGAGACCACGCTCAACTGCATACCTGGCAGCCTGAATATTTGAGATAAGATGATCCAGACGCCCCCCTAGAGCACAACAAATAATTAGTATATCACTGCCGTTTGACACTGCATCTCGCACTGCATGCATAGTATCTGTGTCATCTTTTTCCACAGGAAGATGCTCAACAGCGATATCACCGGGAAGATTCCCGGTATAGGAGTCAAAGTCTCCAATAATGAGATCAGGCCGCACTCCCGCCTCTTGGGCATATCGGTAGCCTTTGTCACATGCTATTATATATGTATTTGTATAATCCTCGGCTTTGTAAGCTCTGGCAAAATCCAGTCCGCCCTTTTCTCCACCGGAAATAATAATGGTTTTTTTCATATTATTCGAATTATTATAATTATTATGTTAATTGTTACTGTTAATTGCCTACCGCTTCTTTGGCCAGCTTATCTGCCAGCTCGTTAAAACGGTCTCCTGTGTGAGCTGCTACTTTCTCAAATGAAACGTCTACTAAGGATGACATTTTCTTCATATAATCACGGTAACCCATAGTATATTCATTTTTACACTTCCAGCCACCGGTAGCCCACATTTCTATCCCCATGTAGTCATAGTATATGGTAAGCTTTTTGTAGCCCTTTTGACCGGCGTATTTTACGGCATTCATAGCACCCAGCATTTCACCTGCCACGTTACGAAGCTTAGCTACTTCCGTGTCGTTGCCCGAGCCGGAAATTTTCTCATAGGCTTCTTCGTCTTCCGGCAGCAAAAGCACGCAACCGTACCCGTAAATACCTTTTGCTACGTTATAGCTCCCGTCTACATATGCGATTAATGTATTATCCACATTGCCCCCTCCTGTTGCAAATAGATATCCACACCAGTGTCATGATTATTCTTCTTTCATTATTCCGCAACCACTTCCACTTGCTGAATATGATATTTTTTAAAAAGTTCTATTGTATCTTGAGATATGATTTCACCTGATATCACTATAGGTATAGCCGGTGGGCAGGAAACAAGCGGACTGGCACATATTCTGCCTGCAGCCTCCTCAATGTCTACCGTCTCATGAGAGGACCAAAAAGCCTGTCTCAGAGACATAACCCTTGTATTCTCGGATATCGGGATACTCGTTTTTTCCATTCTGTCTTCTACGCCATCAATACTATTATAAAAGTCGCGGCTCAGTACCCTGCTTATCCGGTCAAAATCTCTTTTATCATTCTCCGGGGTAAGCATAAAAACTACGTAATCCTCATCTGCATATTCGCATTCGACACGTGCTGCCCGAAGAGCTTCGGCCACCTTGTTTCCATCACATCTTATAACAAGCTTCAAAGGATCAGAATCCATCACTTTCCAGCCTCTGCCCTTTAGTTCAGATTTAAAAGATGCCAATTCACGGCATAAATTGTTAAGCTTTTCAGCATATGTATCCACCTTATTTTCAGCCACAGAACAGCCGGCGAGATACTTATTGCACATGTCCAGCGACTGAAGAATCAGGTATGATGGGCTGGTGGAGCCAAAAAGCGCCAGTGCTTGCTTGGCATTTTTTGCAAATTCCTTTGGGGCATTTTTTCCGATATGCAGGTATGCACCACCTGTTAATACAGGAAGCGTCTTGTGAGCGGAATCACAGCAGATATCGGCTCCCATGTCCATAGGATGCATGGATGGGCTCAGGAATTTAGTATAGGCTCCATGTGCATTATCTACTAGAAGGTAAGTATTATACCTGTGACAAATTATAGCCAGGGCTTTAATATCTGACATGCCTCCAAGATAATCCGGACTGGTTATATACACTGCAGACGGAGTTTCATCCATAGACGAAAGCTTTTTTTCCAGTGCATCCGGTGAAATAATACAGCTACAGATAGAGTCGGAGCTATCACTATAGAGCCATTCCACTCGAAAGTCCAGTAGAGCACCTGCATATAAAAAGGCTTTATGAACATTTCTGGCAGCCAGTATCAGCGGTCTCCCACCATTTTCAGCCTGTTTCGCCTGAATAGCCAAAAAAAGCATGGCGCGAATGCACTGACTGGAGCCTTCGGTAGAATACAGGGTTTTCTGCGTACCGAAAAGAGCTGTCGCATTTGCCTCGCTCTTTTCTATAATACCGGATGCCTCATACAGTGCGTCCGCGCCTTTTATTTCTGTTATATCCATGGACTCGATTCCCAGCGGGCCTTTGCCTTTATGTCCGGGCATATGCAGCCTGCTGGTATCGCTATCAATGTATTTTTTTACAAAATCCGCAATGGGGGTATCCATTACTGATCCTCCTTGGCCGCCTTCATCATAATCGCACATTCAATACGCTTTTTGAAAAGCTCGCAGCCAGGCTCATAGATGCCACGAATGCTTCCGGAAGCGTGATAAGCATTAGCTGCACAACCACCTGAACAGTACAACTTAGCCCAGCAGTCTTTGCATTCGGGGCGGGCATAGGCATTGCAGGAGCGGAAATCTTCTCTTAATGCCGTTGCGGTAACACCTTTCCATATGTCTCCCAGCTTGTAAGCCTCGTCGCCTACAAACTGATGACATGGGTAGAGGTCGCCCCAAGGTGTTACTGCCATGTATTCTGTGCCCGAACCGCATCCGGATACACGCTTATATATACAAGGGCCTTCTGTCAGATCCAGCATATAATGATAGAAAGTAATAGGCTTACCTTCTTTTTCACGACGTAACATATCAAGAGCCAGTATCTCATACTGCTCCTTAACAATTTCAATATCTTCAGGGGTGAGAGCCGCTGCATCACTGGCTTTACATACTACCGGTTCCATACTTAGCTCCGTAAAGCCCAGATCTGCCATATGAAAAACATCCTTGGTAAAATCAGGATTGGCATGGGTAAATGTGCCACGCATATAGTAGCCCTTTCCTCCTCTTGCCTCTACCAGCTTCTGAAATTTGGGAACGATCTTCTCATAACTGCCGTTTCCTGCATAGTCAACACGAAGGCGGTCATGTATTTCCTTTCTGCCATCCAAAGAAAGCACAACATTGCTCATTTCCTTATTGCAAAAATCGATAACGTCATCATCTATCAACATACCGTTAGTGGTAAGAGTGAAACGGAAATTTTTGCCTCTCTCTTTTTCTACACTGCGGGCATACTTAACTAACTGCTTCACTACATCCCAGTTCATAAGTGGCTCGCCGCCGAAAAAGTCTACTTCAAGATTCCTTCTGCTGCCGGAATGGTCCATTAGGAAATCCAGAGCCTGCTTACCCACTTCAAAGCTCATAAGTGCACGATCGCCGTGATACTTACCCTGGCTGGCAAAACAGTATGAGCAGTTCAGATTACAGGTATGAGCGACATGCAGACAAAGGGCTTTGACAACATCTCCGGAGCGTTCTTTAAATGTACCTGCTATATTTTCAAAGGTATCAGGAGTATAAAGTCTCTTGGCATCAATAAGGCCCTGAACATCAGAGATGCAAAGACGCACTTCCTCCTCTGTCACATCTGCCCTGTCTCCGTATTTGGCAAGAATCTCTCCCACTATTTCCTCTGTAGTATGATCCTGAAACATAGCAATTATGTCGTACGCCACCTCATCTACTACGTGAATAGAGCCCGAACAGCTGTCCAAAACAATATTGTAACCATTTAATTTGTACTGATGTACCATGTGTATCTCTCTTTCTATAACAAAATCTTCGCAAAGCAAAAGTGCCGCCCTAAGCGGCGGCACCTGTTTTTATCTAGCGATCGTTCTTCTCAGTGTTCTCGCACTTCTGATTTGCAACGCCACAGCTTGTCTTGCAAGCAGACTGGCAAGATGTCTGGCACTCGCCGCAACCACCATTCTTAGCGCTCTCGCAAAGATTGCGTGTCTCAAGAGTCTTGATTCTTTCCATAGTAAATTCTCCTATTATTGTTTTTTAGTCAAATGCCCATCTTCTACATAGGCAAATTTGCCTTTTTAATCATATGAATGATAGCATAGGCACTTGTAAAAGTCAAACGCTTTTAGAAAAGCGTAATATTTTATCCACAATTACTTTACAGCCCCATGATATTTATCAACAGTACATTGGCCAGCCCATAGTAAGTAACCGCTGCTACCAGATCGTTGATGGTAGTGATAAACGGTCCTGATGCTACGGCAGGGTCTATGTGAATCTTATGGAAAAACATAGGCATTACAGTACCTACCAAGCTGGATATAATCATGGATACCAAAAGCGCAATAGCTACACAAGCAGCTACAGCGAAAGAATAGCCCCAATCGCCCCCCTTAAACAGATGTAAATAACCTGCTACTAAAAGGCAGGCGCTTCCACCCAGTACCAGACCATTGGTAGCACCGACCCTGATTTCCTTCAGAAGGAATTTGAATTTTTCCAGACCGGTGAGATTCTCATCCATAAGGACTCTGATAGTAACAGCCAGAGACTGAGTACCTACATTACCAGCCATGTCAAGCACCAGAGACTGGAAGCAGAAAAGGATAGCTATACGTGATACCGTGGCCTCAAAAAGTCCTACAACAGAAGAAACTCCCATGCCCAGGAAAAAGAGAAGAATCAGCCAGGGCAGCCTTTTTCTCATACTTTCTGTGAGCTTTTCATGGAGATCCTCTTCTTCGGTAAGACCAGCCAGCTTAGCGTAATCATCACCCATCTCGTCATCTACTGCTTCAATAATATCCGAAAATGTGATAACGCCCAAAAGAGCTCCGTCTTCTGAAACAACAGGGATAGAGTCTTCTTCATAGCCTTTGATACGTTCCAGATTCTCGCTGATAAAATCTTTATCGTTTACTGTAGGATATGCTGTGGAAATAATATCCATGAGCTGATCGTTACGTCTGGCTATGATGAGGTCTCTAAGCTCGATAGCACCGTAATACTTTCCCTCTTCATCTATAGCATAAATGGTGTTTATATTGTCGTTTTCACCGGCCTGACGTACCAGCTCATCCATGGCGTTAGGTACAGTGGCATTTTTTGATACAAAAACGTAGTTGGTAGTCATCATACTACCGATCTCGTCTTCGTCATAGGATGAAATCAGCTCGATATCATCCTGTGCTTCCTCGTCCATAAGGGCGATAATCTGCTCTCTGGTCTCTTCATCTTCGATTTCTTCCAGAACATCAATGGCATCATCCGCATCCATCTGCTCGATGATGTCGGCAGCCTTCTCCAGACCGATTTCCTGCAGGTATTCCTCTACATCATCCAGATATGCAAAAATATCTGACATGCGTTCTGTACCCAGTATCTTGTAGAGATTCTTTCTTTCTTCAGGAGTAATAAACTGAAGAGTCTGCGCTATATCATTATCATGATAATTATCTACTAATTCCAGTATTTCTTCATAGCTTTTTCCGCTTCTGATAATCTCTATCAGCTCCTCAACGGGAGTAAGCTCTTTTTCTTCTTCGTTCATATTGCACCTCCTATCTATAGCATTTAAAGTCGCAATACTTGTATAAGTAACAGATTGGCCAGACCATAATAGGTAATGGCTGCTACTAAGTCATTTACTGTAGTAATAAGCGGTCCCGAAGCTACCGCAGGGTCTACGTGGATTTTGTGGAAAATCATAGGTATCACTGTTCCCATAAGGCTGGACACTATCATTGACACCAGCAAAGCGGTGCCTACACAGGCTGCCACCGACAGGCCATATCCCCAGGTGCAGCCCTTGAAAAAATGCAAGTATATCGTCACCAATCCACAACCACTAAGTCCCAAAAGTGCACCATTGGTAAAGCCAACACGTACTTCCTTGAAAATGAATTTAAATTTTTCCATGCCGGTAATATTCTCGTCCATAAGGACTCTGATGGTAACAGCCAGAGACTGAGTCCCTACATTACCTGCCATACCCAGCACCAGAGATTGGAAGCAGAAAAGGATGGCTATCTGGGATACGGTAGCCTCGAAAAGTCCCACTACTGAAGACACTCCCATCCCCAGGAAGAAAAGGAGAATCAGCCAGGGAAGTCTTTTTCTCATACTTTCGGTAAGCTTTTCATTCAAGTCTTCCTCTTCAGTAAGACCTGCCAGCTTAGCATAATCATCACCCATTTCATCATCTACGGCTTCTACGATATCCGCTGATGTGATAACGCCTATCAAAGCTCCATCATCCGAGAGAACCGGGATGGAGTCCTCAGAGTATTCCTTTATTCGCTCCAGGCTATCACTTATGCTTTCTTTGTCTCCCAAAGTAGGATATGCAGTAGAAATGATATCCTCCAAAGGATCGTTACGTCTGGCAATAATCAAATCTCTGAGCTCTATAGCTCCGTAGTATTTACCAGTCTCATCCACGGCATATATAGTATTTATATTGTCATTATCGCCGGCCTGACTAATAAGAGAGCTCATAGCTTCCGGCACCGTAGCATTTTTGGAAACAGCTACGTAGTTGGTAGTCATCATACTACCTATCTCGTCGTCTTCATAAGAGGAAATAAGCTCAATATCGTCCTGAGCCTCTTCATCCATCAGCGCGATAATCTGCTCTCTGGTCTCCTCATCTTCAATCTCTTCCAGAACATCAATAGCATCGTCGGCATCCATCTGCTCGATGACATCTGCCGCTTTTTCCAGACCGGTTTCCTGCAGGTACTCTTCTACGTCATCCAGATATGCAAATATATCTGACATACGCTCTATACCTAAAATCCTGTATAGAGACTTTCTTTCGTCAGCGGTCAGATAAGGAAGTGCAGATGCAATATCATTCTCATGATAGTTGTCTATCGCTTCAAGTATCTCACTGTTATTTTTTTCACTTCTGACAATGGATACAATCTCATCTGCAGCTGATAATTCAACTGTCTCTTCTAACAATTCTTCGTCCACGTCTTCGCCTCACTTTCTTAGGGATAATCTCGCTTTCACAATGTACACTTGTCTGAAAACCATCCTGCATACGCTACTACTATTAATAGGCATAAAAATAGTCTTCACTGCAACACACAGGAAGACGATGAAGGACAAACGCCATAAACGAACACTCTTTATGAACAGATTATTACCTGTTATACCAAAAGGAGTCTTCGTCACATTTTTCTTTCACCGTCTCTAATTTTATCTGTGTACTGTGATAATCAGGAACGTCCATGATAAAACTCCTTTCACTTTTCTCTAAGAGAAACTTAACACTAAAACTGTCTCATGTCAACAAAAATCGAGGCGGCAATTTAATGCCGCCCCGAAAATTTTTCATTATTGTTGGAATGAATTATTCCTCATTGCCATAAAGCTTTACAAGCTTTGTGAGATGATCGAAACGCTCCTTAGCTGCGTCCTCAGACTTAGCGAAGAGTTCTTCTGCTCTCTCAGGGAACTTAAGAGTAAGAGCTGTATAACGAGCCTCGTTCTTAAGGAAATCCTGATATGTGCCATCTCCTGCCTTGGAGGTAAGAGTGAATGGATTCTTGCCTGCAGCCTTAAGGTCAGGATTGAATGTGAAGAGGTTCCAGTAACCAGCCTTAACAGCCTTCTTCATCTCATCCTGGCAGTGATTCATGCCGCCCTTAGCGATACCGTGAAGCTCACAAGGTGCATAACCAATGATAAGTGAAGGACCATCATAAGCCTCAGCCTCAGCAATAGCCTTAACTGCCTGTGCAGGATTTGCACCAAGAGCAATTTGTGCCACATATACATAGCCATAGCTCATAGCAATCTCTGCCAGAGACTTCTTCTTCATTTCCTTACCGGCAGCAGCGAACTGACAAACTTCACCGATGTTGGAAGCCTTGGAAGCCTGACCACCTGTATTGGAGTACATTTCTGTATCGAATACCATAACGTTAACATTCTCGCCGGAAGCAAGTACGTGATCGAGACCGCCGAAGCCGATATCATATGCCCAACCGTCACCACCGAAGATCCATACGGACTTCTTACCAAGGTAAGCCTTCTTCTCAAGGATCTCCTTAGCGCAATCGCAGTCAAGCTTCTCCAGCTCAGCTACCATAGCGTTAGCAGCATCTGTATTGGTCTTTGTATCATTTACTGTCTCAAGGTACTTAGCGATAGCTGCCTTAAGGCTGTCAGAAGCCTTATCAGACTCAGCGATCTTCTCTACCTTCTTGATGAGCTGGTCACGAATAACCTTCTGACCAACCTGCATACCAAGACCGTGCTCAGCATTATCCTCGAAGAGGGAGTTTGCCCAAGCAGGACCCATAAGGGAATCCTTATTTACGGTATATGGTGATGTAGCTGCAGGGCCGCCCCAGATGGAGGAACATCCTGTAGCATTGGAAATATACATATGCTCACCAAAGAGCTGTGTAATAAGTCTTGCGTATGAAGTCTCAGCACAGCCTGCGCAGGAGCCGGAGAACACAAGGAGAGGCTGATTGTACTGTGATCCGATAGGTGTAGCGCCCTGGAATACAGGCTTGATTTCCTTCTTGCCAACATTAGCAACCAGGTAATCAAATACAGGCTGCTCTGCTGCCTGTGACTCCTGAGGAACCATCTTAAGAGCCTCACCGGCCTTAGGACATACGGTTACA
>JAZUFN010000052.1:0-2653 GCA_045640725.1 Lachnospiraceae bacterium | reverse complement strand
AACGGTATCCTCCTCCAGACCTTCATGATGATATCTGGTAATCTCTGCTCCCATAAGGGTACCAAAGGTTCTGTCTATATTGGTGAGGCTGGTGGAGAGCTCTATTTTCTCTCCCTTCTTAATAGCAGCCATAACCTTTTTATCGTTCATGAGCTGCTGATCCTTTTTGGACTCCAGCAGAAAATCATAGTTGTACTCGGGGCAATAAGTATTATCACTGTCAGATTTGAAGCCTATGATACGGCTAAGATCAATCTTCGCATCATTTTCGGAAAGATTTACACGTTTCTTAAGCAGATCTGTACGTCCTACCAGCTCAGATACTGTACGTACTCCCAGAAGAGCCATGTACTCACGTAATTCCTCTGCCACAAATCTCATGAAATTTTCCACATACTCAGGCTTACCTATAAAACGCTTTCTGAGCTCAGGATTCTGGGTAGCCACGCCCATAGGACATGTATCCAGATTACATACTCTCATCATTACGCATCCCAGAGTAACCAGTGGTGCTGTAGCAAAACCGAATTCCTCTGCACCTAAAATAGCTGCTATGGCTACATCACGGCCTGACATGAGCTTACCGTCTGTCTCTATAACCACACGATTTCTGAGGCCGTTCTGGATAAGGGTCTGATGAGCTTCTGCCAGACCCAGCTCCCATGGAAGTCCCGCATTATGAATGGAAGAAAGAGGTGCTGCACCTGTACCACCGTCATAGCCTGAAATAAGAATTACACCGGCCCCTGCCTTGGCTACACCGGCAGCAACTGTACCTACGCCGGCTTCGGATACCAGCTTAACAGATATTCTGGCATCTTTATTGGCATTTTTAAGGTCATAAATCAACTGAGCCAGATCCTCGATAGAATAAATATCATGATGAGGTGGCGGAGATATAAGACTTACACCGGGCGTGGAATGGCGGGTCTTTGCTATCCATGGATATACCTTTTTCCCCGGCAGATGGCCACCCTCACCGGGCTTTGCTCCCTGCGCCATTTTTATCTGAATTTCTTTTGCACTTACCAGATATCTGGAAGTAACACCAAAACGTCCACTGGCAACCTGCTTGATGGCAGAGCTTCTGTCATTCTTTGTGCCTGCAGACTCCAGTCTCTCATCGCTTTCACCGCCTTCACCGGAATTGGACTTTCCATGAAGTCTGTTCATGGCTATTGCCAGAGCCTCGTGAGCCTCTTCAGAGATAGAACCGTAGGACATTGCACCGGTCTTAAAGCGCTGTACTATGGACTCTACTGACTCCACTTCTTTTATATCAATAGGTGAAGCGGCATAATTAAAGTCCATAAGAGTACGAAGATAGCCTGTTTCCTCCCTGTCTACCATAGCTGTATACTGCTTAAATTTCTTATAATCCCCTTCTCGGGTAGACATCTGCAGCATATGGATAGTCTGAGGATTGTATCTGTGCTGCTCACCACTACTTCTGGCCTTATGACGGCCCAGAGAGTCCAGAGATTTATCTGTAGACAGCCCCAGAGGGTCAAAAGCCTTACTATGCTGAACATCAGTATTTCTGCCTATATCGTTTATATCAATACCACCGATACGGGATACCGTACCGGAAAAATACTTGTCTATAACTGAAGAGTCAATGCCCAGCGCCTCAAAAATACGGGAGCCCTGGTAGGACTGAATGGTAGAAATACCCATTTTGGAGGCTATCTTAACTATGCCGGAAATAATAGACTTGTCATAGTCGGTAGCTGCTGCATAGTAGTCTTTCTGAATCAGTCCGTCTTCAATAAGCTGGGCTATGGATGCATGGGCCAGATATGGATTTACTGCGCTGGCACCAAAGCCCAAAAGGGTAGCGAAATGATGGACCAGTCTGGGCTCGCCTGTTTCCATGATGACAGACATGGCTGTACATTTCTTGGTACGTACCAGGTGGTTATGGACTGTAGCTACTGCCAAAAGTGAAGGAATAGCTACATGATTTTCATCTACTCCTCTGTCTGAAAGTATCAGGATAGTGGTGCCATCCTTGTAGGCCTTGTCCACATCCACACAGAGGTGTTCCAAAGCGCGGTCCAGGGGGGTACTCTTGTAGTAGAGAGTGGATACCTTTTCTACCTTGAAGCCCGGCTTATTGAGATTCTGGATTTTCAGCATATCCAGGTCTGAAAGAATAGGATTCTTTATCTTAAGAACATTACAGTTTTCAGCCTTTTCTGAAAGAAGGTCTCCGCTTTTTCCTACATACACAGTGGTAGCAGTAACGATTTTCTCTCTTACTGCATCAATAGGCGGATTGGTAACCTGGGCAAAAAGCTGTTTGAAATAGTAGAAAAGAGGCTGATATTCCCTGGAAAGGGCAGCGATAGGCGTATCAATACCCATGGCACCGATATGCTCCGCTCCGGTAAGTGCCATGGAGCCTATTTCCTCTTTGTAATCCTCGTACTCATAGCCAAAAGCCTTCTGCAGGCGGGTGAGCTGCTCTCCCTTTATCAGAGGGATGCGCTGATTCGGGATTTTAAGATCTGAAAGGCTGACCATATTGGCATCCAGCCACTCACCGTAAGGCTCTCTGGAAGCATAAATTTCCTTAAGGTCAGAGTCATTTACAATCTTCTTTTTCTTAAGGTCTACCAGCAACATTTTGCCAGGGTGAAGACGCTCTTTT
>JAZUFN010000051.1:0-4019 GCA_045640725.1 Lachnospiraceae bacterium | reverse complement strand
GGCTGTGCACTCACCGTTACCATTGATGGCAGCGAGATCAGCTGCACAGGCAATACTTGCCCCAGAGGTGCAGATTATGCAAAAAAAGAGGTTACGGATCCCAGACGTACCGTTACCAGCAGTGTCAGTGTAACCGGTGGTAGCGCAGTACGTGTGCCTGTAAAAACTAAGACTGACATACCTAAAGATAAGATTTTTGACTGCATGGAAGTCATCAGAAAAACAGTAGTTACAGCACCTGTTCATATCGGTGATGTAGTTATTGAAGATGTGGCCTCTACCGGGGTACAGGTTGTGGCTACAAAAAATGTGATCTAATGGGGGATTTATGGAGAAGAAATATGTAATGGCACTGGATCAAGGGACAACTTCTTCCAGATGCATTCTGTTTGACAAAAAAGGTAATATCTGCAGCATGGCCCAGAAAGAATTTGAGCAAAAGTATCCCCAGCCGGGCTGGGTAGAGCATGATCCCATGGAAATATGGTCATCTCAGATGGCTGTAGCTGCCGAAGCAATGGCAAAAGTCGCTGCAAGTGCTGATGATGTAGCGGCCATTGGTATTACCAATCAGAGAGAGACCACTGTTGTGTGGGACAAAAAGACCGGTCTCCCTGTATATAACGCAATTGTATGGCAGTGCAGAAGAACAGCGCCCATGATTGAAGAGCTCCTTAGAGAGGGGTTTGGAAATCACATTAAAGAAACTACAGGTCTTGTGCCTGATGCATACTTTTCAGGTACCAAGATTGCCTGGATTTTGAATCACGTGTCCGGTGCCAGGGAACGTGCAGAAGCCGGAGACTTGCTTTTCGGAACTATTGACACCTGGCTTATCTGGAATCTTACAAAAGGCAAGGTGCATGCTACTGATTATACTAATGCCAGCCGTACCATGCTCTACGATATTCATAAGCTTCAGTGGGATGAAAAGCTGTTGAAGCGTTTTGGTATCCCACTTTCCATGATGCCTGAGGTACTTCCTTCCAGTGCACTTTTTGGTAAGACTGACAGTTCTCTTCTTGGAGGAGAGATCATTATCGGCGGAGCAGCAGGCGACCAGCAGGCGGCGCTGTTCGGACAGTGCTGTTTTGCGCCGGGTGATGTTAAAAATACCTATGGGACAGGCTGTTTCCTGCTTATGAATACCGGTCATGAAGCTGTGAAATCTCAGCATGGCCTGGTAACTACCATTGCTGCTTCTGCAAATAAAGAAGTAGAATATGCTCTGGAAGGTTCTGTTTTTGTGGCAGGAGCCTCTATACAGTGGCTGAGAGACGAGATGAGAATGCTGAAGTCGGCATCCCAGTCTGAAGAGTATGCCCGTGCAGTATCGGATACTGATGGAGTATATGTTGTACCTGCTTTTACCGGCCTGGGCGCACCATACTGGAATCAGTACGCCAGAGGCATGGTAGTAGGTATCACCAGAGGCTGTTCCAAGGAACATTTTATCCGCGCTACACTGGAGTCTATTGACTATCAGGTATACAAGGTGTTACGTGCTATGGAGCAGGATACCGGTAATAAGATTAAGACTCTGAAGGTAGATGGTGGTGCTTCTGCCAACGATTTTCTCATGCAGTTTCAGGCAGATATTCTCTGCTCAGAGGTGTACAGACCGGCCTGCATCGAAACTACCGCTCTGGGGGCAGCATACCTGGCAGGTCTTGCTACCGGCTTCTGGAAAGACAAAAATGATATCGTAGATAACTGGTCCCTTTCAAAGTCCTTTACTCCGTCTATGGCAGAAGACAAGCGTAAGGCCCTTCTCCATGGCTGGAATAAGGCTGTACGTGCAGCACTGGCTTGGCAGGAAGAAGTAGAAGAGGATTATCTGTTCTAGGCGAAATAATATAATCCGCAATCGGTGCAAATTCCGGTTGCGGATTTTTTCTCGAAGGTATACTGTATATCAGTACAGCACAAATTCAAAAAGCCTTGCCATAGCTGGGCGAAAAAGTGTAACTTGGAGATAATATGAAGGATAAGGCTAAAAATTTTGAAATTGATATGACAACCGGCAATCTGGCAGGCAAAATGCTCTTATTTACTCTGCCGCTTATCGCCTCATCTCTGCTACAGCTTCTGTTCAATGCGGCAGATATGATAGTAGCAGGGCGTTTTGCAGGTGATACGGCTCTGGCTTCCATAAGCGGCACAAGCTCACTTACCAATTTAATTGTAAATCTCTTTTTGGGGCTGTCCGTAGGTACTAATGTTATAGTAGCCAAGTACTATGGGCATAACAGTGACAAGGATGTCTCAGAGTGTGTACATACTGCGGTAGTAATCAGTGTATTGGCAGGGCTTTTCCTGGCAGTTTTCGGCTTTATTATTGCAAGACCGGTACTGGCTGCTATGCAGACACCTGTAAATGTTATTGATGGTGCAGTACTGTACATGAGAATTTACTTTCTCGGTATGCCGGTGATTATGCTTTATAATTTTACATCCGCTATTCTTAGAGCAGTGGGGGACACCAGAAGGCCGCTGATTTATTTGGCTGTGGCAGGAGTTATAAATGTGATCCTGAATATGATTTTTGTAATTGTCTTCAATATGGGAGTAGCGGGAGTGGCGGTGGCCACAGTAGTATCGCAGGCTGTATCCGCGGGATTGGTACTGCTGGCCTTGTTCAGATATGATGGATGCCTGAAATTGGAGATAGCAAAACTTAAAGTCAATGGCAACAAGCTTTTGCAAATGATGAGGGTAGGCCTCCCTGCAGGTATTCAGGGCTGCTTTTTTTCCATTTCCAATGTGCTTATTCAGTCTTCCATAAATTCCTTTGGTGATACGGCCATGAACGGTAATGCGGCAGCTCAAAATATTGAAGGCTTTGTATATGTGGGTATGAATGCTTTTCATCATACTACCCTTTCTTTTACCAGTCAGAATTATGGTGGCAGGCAGTATAAGCGTATCAGAAAAGTACTTTGGTATGGATTGCTGTTTGTAACGGTAACAGGCGTGGCCCTTAGCGCGCTGGCTTTTTGGTTCAGATATCCTTTGCTTAATTTATATGTGGGAGATGATGCTGCTAATAGGGCTGAGGTGATAGAATACGGAGTTGTCCGCATGACTGTCATTATGCTTACTTACTTTACCTGCGGTACCATGGATGTTATCGTAGGCGGCCTGCGTGGACTGGGTAAGTCTATTCTTCCAATGCTGTTAACCTTGTTCTTTGTGTGTGTAATGAGAGTGGTGTGGATTTATACCATTTTCAGAGTACCTGAGTACCATACTCTTACCTGGCTTTATATTTCATATCCCGTTTCCTGGATACTGGCAACTATTGTACAGGGAGGATATCTGATTTTCTCCTATAGAAGGCTTCGAAAATATGATGAAGTTATAGCCGGCTGACATAGTGTTTGTTATACAGAGATGAATATTGTTTGATATTTAATGACAGATAGTATATAATTGTACTATCTGTCATTATGTTTATAAGGAAAAAGTATGAAAAAAATAATTCTCACAGGTGGCGGTACAGCCGGCCACGTAACACCAAATATAGCTCTTTTACCAAGACTTAAGGAAGAAGGATATGAGGTAGTATATATCGGTTCTTATACCGGTATCGAAAAAGAACTTATGGAGGCTGAGGGTGTAAAATACTATGGCATTTCTTCCGGCAAGCTGAGAAGATACAGAAGCCTTCAAAATCTTTCAGATCCTTTTAGAGTTATCAAGGGCTACTTTGAGGCAGTAAAGATAATGAAAAAAGAAAAGCCTGACGTGCTTTTTTCCAAGGGCGGATTTGTGTCCGTGCCTGTAGTATTTGCAGCCAAGCACAGAAGAGTGCCTGCCATCATCCATGAGTCGGATATGACTCCGGGCCTGGCCAATAAGCTTTGTATTCCCAGAGCTAAAAAAATCTGCTGCAATTTCCCGGAGACTGTAGAGCATCTGCCGGAGGGAAAGGCTGTTCTTTCAGGCTGTCCTATCAGAAAAGAGCTGTTCCAGGGCTCCAGGGAAAAGGGACTGAATTTTGCGGGATTTGACGGCTC
>JAZUFN010000050.1:0-4282 GCA_045640725.1 Lachnospiraceae bacterium | reverse complement strand
ATGTTTGCAAATAATGAAATCGGTACTATTGAGCCTATAAAAGAAATAGGTGCGATAGCCAAGGAAAAAGGTGTTATTTTCCATACAGACGCAGTGCAGGCTTTTGGACATCTGGATATTAATGTGGAGGAGCTGGGCATCGATTTGCTCAGCGCCAGTGGGCACAAGCTGGGTGGTCCGAAAGGAATAGGCATCCTTTATGTTAGAGACAGTGTAAAAATAGGTGCTTTTATCCATGGCGGAGCTCAGGAGCGTGGCAGAAGAGCAGGTACCCACAATACACCCGGTATCGTTGGTATGGCAGCTGCCGTTAAGTATGCAAAAGAGCATCAGAAGGATATAGCAGCAGAGGAAACAAAGCTCAGAGATTATCTCATTGAGAGAGTGCTAAAGGAGATTCCTTACACTAGGTTAAATGGTCATCCTACAGAAAGACTGTCCAATAATGTTAATTTCAGCTTTAGATTTGTAGAAGGTGAGTCCCTGCTTATTATGCTGGATCAGGCAGGCATCTGCGGTTCCAGTGGTTCTGCCTGTACATCCGGATCTTTGGACCCATCTCATGTACTTTTGGCTATCGGCTTGCCTCATGAGATCGCCCATGGTTCATTAAGACTTTCTTTATCTGAGAAAAACACTGTAGAAGATGTTGATTATACAGTAGACAAGTTGAAAAATATTGTGGAGAGACTTAGAAGCTTTTCTCCATTATACGAAGATTTTGTGAAGGAGAACAAGGCATGAGTCAGGTATTGGAATATAGCGAAAAGGTAATGGACCACTTTACCAATCCCAGAAATGTGGGGGAAATAGAGGCTGCTGCTGGTGTAGGCACAGTAGGAAATGCCAAGTGCGGCGATATCATGAGGATGTATCTGGATATCAAAGACGGCGTGATAGAAGATGCGAAATTTAAGACCTTTGGCTGTGGAGCAGCCATTGCTACCAGCAGTATGGCTACAGAGCTGGTAAAGGGAAAGAGCATAGAAGAGGCTCTGCAGGTGACCAATAAGGCCGTTATGGAAGCTTTGGATGGTCTTCCACCTGTAAAAATCCACTGCTCATTGCTGGCTGAAGAGGCTATTCACGCAGCTTTATGGGACTACTCCGAAAAATCCGGAGTGGCCATAGAAGGCCTAAAGAAGCCCGTAGCAGACGTAGGGGAACTGGAATCATAATATCAAATAAGCACAGAGCAGATGGCGGCTGCCATCTGCTCTGAAGTGTCGACTTTGTCGACACGCTAAAAGGACCTGTTACAGCAGGTCCTTTATTGTTATTTTGGAAAAATATTCTTTTGTTAAGTCATTGTAGCCCCTCCACATGGAGATGGTCTTGCACTTATCTGCCTGAGGACATTTTTCTGCACCTGCTTCCAGACAGGCCACACTGGAAAGAGAGCCTTCAGTCAGCTCCAAGATGTCTAAAATGCGGTATTCTGAAGGATCCTTGGTGAGATAATAACCACCACCTTTTCCGCTGGTACCCTTTACCAGCTTGCCCTGTACCAGAAGCTTTACTATGCTTTCAAGGTATTTTTTCGAGATGTTCTGCCTGGTGGCAATGGCGTCCAGGGCGACCGGCGAAGAAGAGTTGTTTTCTGCCAGGTCTATTATTAGTCTAATGGCGTAACGGCCCTTTGTGGAAATCATAAGTAATTCCTCCCTTACTTTTACACCTATTTAACTAATAGGTTAATAGGTATTATAGTCCTGAATATCAAAAAAGTAAATACCGGTATACTTGTAAATTTTATAAGAAAGTTGTAGTGTAGATACATAGCAGCCTGCAAAAGGCATTCATGAGAAGGAGAGCAGCATGCAACACTATTTATTTGTACATTTTAAGGAAAAAAGAACTCCTGATGGAGAGCAGGTATACTTTGCTATTAGTAAGGATGGCTTTCATTGGGAAGCCATTAATAATGGACAGCCGGTACTTTGGAGTATGTTAGGAGAAAAAGGCGTCAGAGATTTTACCATAATCAGGTCAGATGAAGGGAAATTCTATATTATTGCTACGGACCTCAGCCTGTCATACTCTATGAAGAGAAAATATGAGAATTCCTGGAAAAAGGTGCAGGTGGAAGGCAGCAATAATTTCATGATGTGGGAGTCCACAGACCTTTGCCACTGGTCAGAGGAAAAAGAGCTGCCTGTAAGACAGCCGGGAGAGGGTTGCTGCTGGGCCCCTGATGCTATTCAGGACAAAAAGACCGGAGAATTTCTGATACACTGGTCCTCGCCTGATTTTTCCGATAATGATGGAAAAATGAAGATATACTACACCAGGACCAAGGATTTTAAGACATTTACTCCTGCCAAAATTCTTTTTGAAAAGGAGGATGCAGGAGTTATCGATTCTTGCATGGTGGAAGAAAAGGGCAAATTTTACCTTTGGATAAAAAGTGACAGGGAGCCCTGCTCCGTTCTCTTATATGAAGCAGACAATATTACAGGCCCCTTTGTAAGGAAAAAGGAATTCGAGCCGGAGATGGAAAAGCTGGCAGGAGGAGCAGGAGCCTATGAGGCGCCTACAGCCTGCAGACTGGAGGATGGCAGCTACAATCTTTTTCTGGATTTCTTTGGAGTAAGAGGAGCAGGACAGGGCTATGTACCCTTTCATGCAGAGGATATAGCTACGGGAGTTTTTGAAAGGTGTGATAAGGACTGTTCCACCCCTTATGGCTTCAAGCACGGTACTATTTTACCTATATCCGAAGAGGAATATGAGAGAATAAAAGCCTTTGATTTTAATGAGTGGTAGTATCCGAAAAGTATAGCAAGGAGGCACTATGGAGACATTGATTGAGCTTTATGACGAGAGAGCAATTGAGAATATTTTGGGCCCGGAGATATTTAAGCCTGGAAAAATAATCTATATCTGCCCTCCTGATGTGGTTAAAGATACTAGAAAACAGGAAGTACTTAAGGACTTTTTTGCTTCCAGAGGCTACAGCTTTACCATAGAATTTGTGGAAAGCAGCCTGTATAAAGCAGATAAAATCTACGAGCAGCTTTTAGCCATAGCGGAAAAGCACCCGGATTGTGCCTTGGATGTTACCGGCGGCACAGATGCAGCTCTTATTGCATCCGGCATGTTTTGCCTGAAGACAGGCCTTCCTACCTTCACTTATTCCCGTAGGCAGAACAGATTCTATGATATTTCCAATGCTCCTTTTGCAGATGAAAAGCCTTGCCTTATTCATTATAAGGTAGAGGATTTTTTCAAAATGGCCGGTGGCAGACTGCGCCGGGGCAGAGTCGACAATGAACAAATAAAAAGCTACACAAAAGATCTGGACGTTTTTTTCGAAATCTTTTTAAGGTACAGAAGAGAATGGCCTGAAGTTATTACCTTTTTTCAAAGGATATCTAAAAGTGAAAAAGGGGAAAAGCCCTGCCTTAAAGTAAAGGGGAGCTTGGAACAAAAAGGTGACCATGGCAGCAGAGTGAGAGGGAATATCTGGCTACTCAAAGCTCTTTCCTCTATAGGTTATATAAAGGAATTGGATATAACAGATGATGAAGTGAGCTTTACCTTTAAGGATGAGATAGTCAGAGGCTGGCTCAGAGATGTGGGGAGCGCCCTGGAACTTTATATGTACAAAATCTGCAGAGAGTCAGGGATATTTGAGGATGTTTACAGCTCAGCGGTTGTGGACTGGGATGACAAGACCGGCCGCGAAAATGTAAGCAATGAAATAGATGTGGTAGCAGCCAGAGGGGTGACACCGATATTTATAAGCTGCAAGGCCTGTGATGTGCGGACGGAGGCTCTGAACGAGCTTGCTATTCTTAGAGATCGGTTCGGTGGTAAGGGGGCCAAGGCAGTTATTGTGACTACAGAGCTGGTGAATGCTGCGGCCAGACACAGAGCCTCCCAGCTGGGGATAGCTGTTATAGATCTGGAGGAAATAGAAAGCGGCGCTGTGGCTGAAAGATTAAAGGTTATTATGAAGCTGAAAAATGATTTTTAAAAAATTTGAAAAAATATTAATTTTGGTCTTGACAAAACGGTTAGTTTATACTAACCTATATACATGAGTTAGCTATAGCTAACCGACTCCAAGCATAATACTTTTTTATATATGGTTAGCCCCGGACCTGGTCGGGAGCAGAAAGGAAGATATGGAAGCTGCTGTAAATATGTTGAAGAAAAAAGTTAGGTCTTTGGGAATTGCGTACACGATATGTGCAGCATTTTTAATTGTGGCAAGCATCATTTGATTTGGTAAATGTGACAGGGGGACGTATCTGATTGACACAAATGTGACAGGGGG
>JAZUFN010000049.1:0-3665 GCA_045640725.1 Lachnospiraceae bacterium | reverse complement strand
CCAGTACCAGATACTCCGGTTCACCGGTCTCCTCGTTTATAATCTTATCATAACAAAGTTGGTTAAAGTTTACATCATTACCATTTATTCGACTGTACTCTACGTAAAAAGGCTGGTCTCCATTTAGTTCAGACAGTATATACTTTATGGAAGTCTGTTCCAGTATCCTTTCCTGAGAATGCTCAACAATGCAGTTTCTTGTATACCAGGTACGAGCTGCATCATAATTGTTCAGCATTTTTACGGTATCGACACTTTTGGGAACAGTCTTATTTTTATCTGATGTGAAAACTTCCATAGAAAGGTCTTCCAGCCTGATAAGCCAAACTGACTGAAATCCTTTGCAAAGTATTTTTAACATCTGATTCGTGATATAGCTACTGTTCATTTTTCACCTCGCGTAATGTCAAAATTCCCTAAATGCGATTATATAATGGATTTTTGCAAATTAAAAGTGTCTCCACAACAAGGTAATACAATTTTTACTATTATAACTTTTGTATAAACACCAGCCTTACACTATACGAGGTAGCAAAGCGCAAAAAAGCCGTGCCAAGTCTTATGACTTTCACACGGCTTTCACATTACATTTCTACTGTTATATTTTCTTTTTCTCTGTACTTCAGATAATCATAAAGTCTGCTGGATGTAAGCAGCATTATAGGCTCCAGATCGGCATCAAATTCAGAAAGATCAACTTCTTTTTCAAATTTTTCAAATTCCTCATTGCTAAGATTATTTACATATTCTCTCAGCTCCATAATGGTCATTTTATTCACATCTGCCATTCTACTACCTCCTATTCATATAGCCCTCCGGAACCTATCTGTCAGATTCCGATAGCTTATTTTCATTTTTTAATCATCTGCTGTAGTCTCTGAAACACCCTCGGGATCATATTCCAATATATCTCCCGGCTGACAGCTCAGTACTTCACAAATAGCCTCCAAAGTAGAAAATCTGATGGCGCTGATTTTCCCGGTCTTCATCTTGGAAAGATTTACATTGGATACCCCTACCTTATCCGATAATTCGTTCAGACTTATTTTGCGATCTGCCATCACCCTGTCCAGTCTAAGTACAATTTTTCCCATGGCAGCCCCCCTTATAATGTCTCATCTGATTCTTTCTGGAGCATAGCACCATACTTAAATACATAAGTAAGAGCAAAAATGATAAGTATGGTAACTACTACATTTAAGTCTACATTCATATTAAAGCTATAGCCCTGGTTCATGATAAAGGACGCGGATATACTATTGGAAATAGAAGACATTACAGCCCAAGGAATCAACGCAAACGCCAGATTTCTCATAGCTTTTGTAACATTATCCTCAAAGGGTGACTGACATTCCTTGAATGCCTTACACAAAAAACCTACAAACATAAGTGTAACAAAAGCACATGCAATATTCAATGCTGCTATTAACATTACAGGAATCAGTTTCTTTAATGTAAATGTATTATACTCACCGCTGGCATTAACAAAAATGCTGTCTTTTGCAACACTAATCTCTGCCTTACCAAAATTTTGACCGTTCACTTTGATGGAGCCATCAACCATACCATCATCTATACTTTTATTGATAGCATCTCTTTCAGCATCGGAAAAATGATAATTAACTTCTGACATATCAATCTCTGCCTTCAATACCCCTCTGGTGCTGATTTTTATAAAGTTCGTCGGAATAACCGTAAATATTATTGTGGCAATCAGGCAAGCTGCAAATGCCACACCTACCAACACCTTTGCAATCAGTGTTATAATACCGGCCACTTTACCCATTGAATTAATTTTTTTAATAGCTGTCTCCTTCATTTTTTCTCCTTTACAAACTTTTTGCTGTCATTAATGTTTTCAGAAAAATATTTAATGTTTATCGATAAACTCTTTACGTTTGTAATATACACCCTGGAAAAAGATCTGTCAACAACTTTTTATGATAAACGATAAATTTTTTACGATATGCTACTTGCTCTCTACAAACCAGAGATTGTTCCCCTCGTAAAATAAAAAGCTGTTATGGCCTTCAATCACGCATGAATAGCGTATTCCAACGCCTCCGCCCCGTCTGGCCGCAGCACGTCTCACGTCAGTCACTTTATCAATATTAAATATCTTGCCATCTCGCCAAATAATTGTAAGAGGTGTAACACGACCATCAGGATAGAACTTCACATTCACTTCTACATAAACCTTATAGGGATTTTGAACCGGTACTTCAGTATTCATGGCCTCCTCCTCTCATTAAACCTTCCTGCCTGTACACCCTCACCCATAACAAAAAACAGCCGAAAGAACACCTTTGCTGCATAGGTCTTCTTTCGGCTATAATATAAATCCAAAATTATTGGATGTCAATAGATTTCTATTTTATTTTTTCGTTGTTTGTTGGATTATTTCCCGCATCAATCAATCTTTTTAAATATATATGCTCCGGTGCTGGCACGGAAGGTCTTAACAATAGTACCAATCGAAGCTAACACTGTGAAGATAAAACCAATGAAGAAATCTCCCCAATACTCTCCATCAAGCTCTAATTCTGCTAATACATCATACATTACATTATAAGCATCAAAAAAAGTAACTTCATAATACTGCTTAAGTTCATCGTATAATGACCAGCTCCAAAGAATTCTATTGGATAGGTAAAGTACCAGTATTGATGCGATAATACTTACAACAACACCTTTTATATCTACTGCCTTACCCAGTTTACCGTATCCTGCTATAGCCAATGCAACTATTGCAAATCCTGCAATGCCTGCGATATAGCCCAGCTTACCTATAAGTATCCACAGTACACCGCCCAGAGCAGCGCCAATAACAGCTCCGACAATACCCAGCGCCAGATTGCTCTTGGTATTTTTTACATCTTTTGCATTTAGATCCAGGCCCTGCTTAAGCTTCTCAGCGCATTCAGGACAAAGTGAATATGCACTGCCTTCAACAATGTACTTTCCCAGTACCTTGTTGCCAAATTCGTCTTCACCTGCCTTGCCGCAAAGGCTGCAACCACTGTGATATGCTCCCATTTCCAGATAAGCAACCACTTTGCCAACAATGTCATTGATACGAGTAATCTGCTTTTTGGCAGTGGTATTAATTAGAATATCAACTAAAACAGATTTACCCTCTACTTCTGCAGTAGCTACAAACTTTTCTTCAAGCTTGAGACTGGTCATGTATTCTGCCAATCCGGTGGCATTTTCGTCATCGTTTGCAGCATTTACCCTCACTCTCATAACTGTCTGATTTCCGGAACCAATATAACGGCACATAAGGACCTCAAGTCCATGAAATCTACCGTAAATGATGCCGTTTTGCTCCTGCATACTGCCGTCCAAAAGAGTCGGCATAAGTTTTTTAGAAATTACGCTCATAATTATATCCCCCTAAAAATTTATACAAAATTAAACTATAATATATTTCATTTTTCCCGTCAATCACCAATGCAATAACCCAAAAATAATCTTTGATTTACTTGCACTGTAGGGTCTCAGGCCTTATACTATAGAGTAAATGCTACTTCTTTTACTTTTTGCAGTAAGAGATTGGCAGGCTTCAGTTTTTGGGAGGCATCTCAATGAAATTTAAATCTATGGAAAAAGCTTTTCAATCCGGCCATCTGTGTCGTTATAAACTTTATTACGAAACAGAGGAC
>JAZUFN010000048.1:0-3674 GCA_045640725.1 Lachnospiraceae bacterium | reverse complement strand
CTGCTTCCTTGCAGGTCATGAGTCATTCGCAGCAGCTGAGGGTGCTATCGGTATCGCAGAGAAGGCTAACAAGGTTCGTGTAAAGCCTCTTAGAGTTATCCTTAACGGTCTTGGTAAGGATGCTGCACAGATTATTTCCCGTATGATCGGCATCACATTTGTAGAGACAAAGTACGACTACAAGACAGCTACTCTTAACACAGTTTATGAGAAGGCTTACTCTGAGGGCGTACGCGCTACAGTAAAGTGCTACGGCGCAGACGATGTACAGGAAGGCGTTGCTATCATGCACAAGGAGAACGTTGGCGTTTCCATCACAGGTAACTCCACCAATCCTACACGTTTCCAGCATCCTGTTGCAGGTACATACAAGAAGGAGTGCATCGAGCAGGGCAAGAAGTACTTCTCAGTAGCATCAGGTGGTGGTACAGGTCGTACACTTCACCCGGATAACATGGCAGCAGGTCCTGGTTCCTATGGGATGACAGGTACACTTGGCCGTATGCATTCTGACGCTCAGTTCGCAGGTTCTTCATCCGTTCCTGCTCACGTAGAGATGATGGGGCTTATCGGTATGGGTAACAACCCTATGGTAGGCGCTACAGTTGCAGTTGCAGTTGCTGTAGAGGAAGCTGCTAAGGCTGGTAAGTTCTAAGATATAGCGAGACATCGCTTTAAAAAGATAGATTAGCTGATAAGCTAATCTATCTTTTTTGTTTATCGCTGAGCAGGAAGCAAGTAAAACTAAAAAACATCGCATCCTGTAACTTACCTGTAACTTTCACATGCTATAATAATTTCATAAACTCATAAACACATAAGAAAAGTTGGGTAAGGAGAGAAAATGGAAATTTTAAAAGTAGAAAACCTTTGTAAAACCTATGGTAAAGGTGACAATGTAGTAAAGGCTCTGGATAATGTGAGCCTGTCAGTAGAAAAGGGCGAATTTGTAGCTATAGTTGGAGCCAGCGGTTCAGGTAAGTCTACCCTGCTTCACATGCTGGGAGGAGTAGACAGACCTACTCAGGGTAGGGTCATAGTAAATGATACGGATATATTCAGCTTAAATGATGACAAGCTGGCTATATTCCGCCGGAGACAGGTGGGGATTATCTACCAGTTTTACAATCTGATACCTATTCTTTCGGTGGAAGAAAATATATCCCTGCCTATGGAGCTGGACGGTCGTAAAGTAGACAAAAAGGAAATGGATGACATACTGGAGCTTCTGGGCCTTAAGGAGCGCAGGACCCACCTGCCCAATGAGCTTTCCGGAGGCCAGCAGCAGCGTACATCCATAGGCAGAGCCATGATCACCAGACCTTCCATAATCCTGGCAGATGAGCCTACAGGCAATCTGGATACAAAAGCCAGCAATGAGGTAATGGAACTGTTACGTAAGTCCAATCGTGATTATAAGCAGACCATCATCATGATTACTCATAATATGGAGCTGGCCAAGGCAGCAGACAGAATTATCAGAATCGAGGATGGTAAAATCAAATGAAGCTAATAAAAAAACTGGTTTTCAAAAATCTGCTTTTAAATAAAAAGCGTACCATCGTGACTGTGGTAGGTATTATTCTGTCAGTAGCCCTTTTATCAGCTCTTTCCTCCCTGGTAATGAGCTTCAGGAGCAGCCTTATTGTATTTGAAAAAAATAAAAACAGTGACTTTCATGTATATTTTTCCCAGCTGAATCAGGCTAACATAGAGCTTCTTAAACGTAATGTAAATATTGAGAAAATATACTATAGTGAAGAAATAGGCTATGCCCACCTTCCTCAGGTAAACAATGAATACAAGCCTTATGCATATATTATGGGGACTGATGAAACAGGCTTTGACTCCCTTTGCTTTACCCTGATTGAAGGACGTATGGCTATGAACGACTCGGAGATTGTGATTCCCAGACACCTGAAGACTAACGGCCGTCTGGAATATAAGGTGGGAGATACTATCACTTTGCAGGCTGGAAAGAGAGTAGCAGAGGAGAAAGATGGCACTTTAGTTACCTATAATCAGGATCAGGGCCTTGTTATGGAAGAAAGCCTGGACACTACAGACTCTGTAGTAAAGACCTACAAAATAGTAGGTATAATAGAGCGTCCCGGCAATTCTATCGAGCCCTATCCAGCCCCCGGCTATACCTTTATTACCTACAGTAAGGCAGCAGAAAGCAAGGGCTCCAATATCACAGCCTATGTCAGATTTGATAAAAAGGCTATACGTCACTGCTTTGAAAATATATCCAATATTATCGGGACAGATGCCAAGTATTTTGCCCGGCGTTATGATGAAAGCAGGCCGCCTGTAGAGCTTTCTGCCCAGGAAAGAGAAATGGTCTATGCCCAGATAGAAAAATCAGATTACAGGAATTTTTATATTAATCAGTATCTGATACAGTATGAGCGTATCTGGCCTATGGACGGTACTTTCAAAGTGGTATTTACCATTGGCTGCTTTGTAGCTGCAATCATTATTCTTACTTCGGTATATTGCATTAAAAACAGTTTTGAAATTTCTGTCACTGAAAAGATAAGACAGTTCGGTATGCTGGCTGGCATCGGTGCCACCAAAAAGCAGATAGCTCAAAGTGTTTTCTTTGAAGCAGGCCTTCTGGGCTTAATCGGTATCCCTCTTGGTCTGGCATCAGGTCTATTGGCAGGTTTTGTCCTTATTAGGATAACCAATGTATTTATGAGCGATGCAATAAAGTTCGACCTGGTATTTGCAGTTTCATTTATTGCTATAATTGCCACCATAATTTTAGGTGTGATAACTGTATATTTTTCCGCCTTTTCAGGAGCAAGAAAAGCCTCGAAGGTATCCCCTATTGAAGCGATACGTAATCAGAAGGAAATAAAGATTAACAGGAAAAAACTGAAGAGGCCTGCACTAATAGCCAAAATCTTTGGTATCGGCGGTGTTATCTCTTATAAAAACATCCGTAGAAATAAGAAAAAATACCGTACGTCTGTAGTATCCATAGCTATTTGTACCATTACCTATATTCTTGTATCCTACTTTATGTCCATGGGCTTTAGCCTCTTGGGAGTAGAAATTGCAGAAGACGAATGTAATATTATGGCGTCCTTGTCAATGGGGGATATAAATAAGCAGGTGCTTGTGGAGGATTTTTCCGGGCTGGATACTGTGGAAAAGTTCTCTTTGGTAACAGGTAACTATGTTTATATAGATAAATCCGCTTATAGCGCAGAGTATCAGACACATATTTATGATACAAATCCTTTTTCGGAACTGCTACGTGCCATCATACTGGATGATGAGTCCTATGCAAGATATGCCAGGGAATGCAGGCTTGGCAATGAAACCGGTACAGCAATAATAATTGATAAAATCCTGGTTTCAGGAGTGGGAGAAATAAATGCTTTTGACCTGAAAAAGGGGGACACTATAGAGTATGCAAGTGAATACAAGGGGGAAAATGAGACGACACGAGGAAAAATAAGTATTGCAGGTGCTACAAAAAATCGCCCCTTTGGTATGCAATCCTATCCCGGAGTTGCCATTGTAGTAAGTGAGTCCACAGCAGATAAAATGTTTTTTAAAGCAATTGACGTGGAAAGAGTTAGCCTTTGCTTTAAGAGCAGTGACGCAGACAAGTTGCAGGATACACTGGAAAAAATGTTGTCAGCTGATAATAAACCCTA
>JAZUFN010000047.1:0-15015 GCA_045640725.1 Lachnospiraceae bacterium | reverse complement strand
TCACCTGAAGAAGGTGTACCTACGATTTCAGCTTTCTCAGCCTCGATCTTTACAAGTGAATTACCTGAACCGCTGTTACCGCTGCCGCCATTGCCTGCTGCGTTGTGACCGGAAAGGATTTCAAGATAGTCAACGTTTACTGCTGTGCCACTAACCATCTCAAGTGCGATTTCGTTCTCACCTGCATTAAGTGTTGCATTTACATTGAAGTCTGTCCAGTTATCATACTTCTCTGCACCACCCTTAAGGGTCATGTCAGTGAAGGATACTTCCTTACCGTTTACTAAAACCTTAACATTGCCGGCAACATTCATATCGCCGTTACCAAATGTTGTAAAATCAAATGCTGCAGATGCTACCTTGAATCTAAGAGTAACATCACCGCTCATCTTGTCTGTCTTAAATACAATCTTGTTGCCTGCTACTCCAAGGAAACCTACAGACTTACCATTTGATGCGGATTCTACTTCCTCAACGAATTCCTTACCTTCCTGTGAAGGTGTTCCTACAACCTGTGCATCCTCAGCCTCAAGCTTTACAGACTGAGAAGGTGTATTACCACCCTGGCTGTTACCACCCTGGTTGCTGCCACCCTGGTTTGCATCATTTGTCTTACCCGGAGCTGATACCTCAAGATAGTCAATATTAGGAGATGAATCACCTAATACTTCAACTGTAATCTTATTCTCGCCTGCCTTAAGTGTTGCAGGTACATAAATTACTGTCCAGTTTTTATAAGCATTTCCGTCACTGCTGCCCGGAAGAACACTGTTAGCAATAAGGGGAACCTCTGTACCATTTACGTATACCTTGATTACGCCCTCGAGGTTCATAGCGTCTGTAACCATTGGGTTGAAGCCGTTGGCCATAGACTGCTCCATATTCATCACACCGGAAGCCATTGCAAAGCCGAGAGAAACCTCACTGCCTTCGCCTGATACAGTCCAAGTGATTTTGTTGCCGGCCTTATTGAAGTAACCGATAGACTTACCGCCGCTGGCATTATCAACTGTTTCAATCATGCTCTGACCGTCCTGGCTTGCTACAGCCTCGGAAAGGTCAGCTTCCTCTGCTTCCAGCTTTACAGTAGGAACAGAAGCATTATTACCACCCTGGTTATTACCGCCCTGGTTGTTGCCACCCTGAGCAGCCTCATTGGTCTTACCTGCTTCAGCAATCTCCATATAGTCAATATTTGGAGCTGCATCGGTAAGCATTTCAAGGGTAATCTTGTTTTCGCCTGCCTTAAGTGTTGCAGGTACATAGATAGTCTTCCAGTTGTTGAATACATTCTCGTCTTCACAGCCGGGAAGGATGCTGTTATCAATAAGACTAGCCTCTTCGCCATTTACAAGAACCTTAACCTTACCCTGAAGGTTAAAATCCTCTGTGAAAAACTGTGCAAAGCCTGCTGCCATGGTTTTCATGAAGTCCAGAGCGCCGGAAGCCATGGAAAAGCCCAGAGAAACCTCGCCGCCTTCATGATTTACGGTCCAGGTAATCTTATTACCTGTCTTGCTCATATAGCCTACAGACTTGCCACCACTGGCCTTAGCATTCTCTTCGATCATGCTCTGACCACTATCACCGCTGGAAACTGCCTCTGAAAGATCAGCTTCTTCTGCTTCATATTTTGTCTCGGCAGCCTTTACTGTACGAGGCATAGGGGTAGCTAAGAGGAGAGCTGCTGCTGTAAGTACAGAAACGGCCTTAACCAGATATTTAAAATTCTTTTTCATTATTTTGCCTGCTCCCTTCTCTCCTTGATAATTTCAACAATATACTTCTCATGCTTCTTTGTACGTAATACAGCAAATGTAATCATGAAGATGATAAGTGCTGCTAAAACGCTGTCAACAATAATAAGAAGTGTACGTGTCAGATGGGATTCCTCATCCTTCATAGCGAAAGAAGAACCTGTTGCATTACTGTTAGCTGTTGTATAGAAAATATTCTTAGCAGCTCTTCTTGCAGCCTGCTGGATAATAGGATCAGCAAGATCTGCGCTGGACCAGTTAGGTCTCATGAATTCCATACCTGTAAGTAAGAGGTCGTTACCTGCTACAATACTCCACTGAGGATTCATAAATGCCTGCATGGACATATAGTAGTCTGTAATAACTGTACCGTGGAAGCCCCACTCATTTCTAAGAACTGTTGTAAGGAGCTCAAAGTTGTTACCTGCCCACTTGTCACCAATACGGTTGAAGGAGCTCATGATAGCGCTTGTGCCGCCTTCCTTTACAGAAAGCTCGAAAGGAACAAGGTAAATCTCACGAAGTGCCTGCTCGTTTAACCATGTGAAAAGACCGTTAGATGCACGATCTGTCTCTGTTTCGTTAGCTGCAAAATGCTTTACATAGCAGTAGAGACCATACTCAGCTGCGCCGTAAACAACCTTTGCGGAAATCTTACCGGAAAGAATTGGATCTTCTGAGAAGTACTCGAAGTTTCTTCCGTCATAAGGAGAACGGTGAATATTTACACCGGGTGCATACCAGCCTGGGATAGAGTAATTTGTAGACTCGATACCAAGAGCCTCACCCCAAAGCTTTGCAACTTCTTCTGAGAATGTGCTGGATACTACTGTTTCATTAGGATAAGCAACACCCCAACCACCTGCAACGCCTGTGGAAGATGCGTTCTGATTGTTGAAACCGTTAGGACCGTCGAAGTCAAGAAGCTTTGGCTTCTCAACAGAAGCTACAGCCTCGTTCTTGTAACCACCAAAGGAAATAAGATCAATCATTTCCTGAACAGTAAGCTGATCCATGAACTCATCCCAAAGAGGATCATCAAACTTAACACCGGCCATATCCTTGAATTTAAGACCTGCATCAACACCTACTGTTACAGCCTCGTTCTCGTATGTTGCGATTGCTGCTGCATCACCCTTGTAATTTGCCTTATCTGTAGCAAGTACTGCTGCGGAAGCGGCACGTGGATCTGTCTTCTCAGGAAGTGTCATATCCTTTCTGGACATGTACTTAACAGGAACTGTTTCCTTGGAACCATCTGCGTAGCCGAAAATGCCTACAGCAGCAATAAGGTCAGATTCTCTCTTTCCGTCCTTACCATCCTTGTAAACAACCTTTTTCTTTACTGTATATTTCTTGGAATCAATTACATCATGAGAGTTGTTCATGAGCTTGATATCATAATCACCTGCAGAAAGAACATATGCCTTCTCACCCAGGTAATCGAAAGCTGCCATCTCATCAATACCAAACTCGATTGTCAGTGTCTCAGATGCGCCAGGCTGAAGAAGGCCTGTCTTTGCAAAGCCTGCCAGCTCTACATATGCTTTCTCAATGTTTTCGGAAGGATCATAAGGAGCTGTGAAGTAAACCTGTGCAACATCCTTACCTGCTACCTTACCGGTATTTGTAACCTTAACCTTAACCTCGATATTACCATCCTTTTCTCTCATGCTGGTCATTTCCTGCTTGAAAGTGGTATAGGAAAGACCATAGCCGAAAGGATATGCTACGGAAGCATCAAAGTTGATGAAACCTTCATGTGCTGCTGTCTCATAATATCTGTAACCTACGTAAATACCTTCACAGTAGTCGATATAGTGGCAGTTTTTCTTATCTGTATATGTCTTAGAGCCCAGAAGACCTGCATTGTAGTATGTAGGATCCTTCTTGAAATCTACAGCATATGTATCAGCCAGACGACCTGAAGGGTTAACTGTACCTGACAGTGCCTGAGCGATAGAAGTATTACCTACAAGGCCGGGAAGACCTACCCACATCAGGGCATCGATATCCTTGTTATTCTTAATAGGTGCAACTTCGATAGCATTGGAGATATTAAGAAGAACTACTGTCTTCTCAAAATTCTTACCAACATAGTCGATAAGCTCCTGCTCTGCATCGGAAAGAGTCAGATAGTCAAGCGGAAGGTCATTACCCTCACCACCTACACGACCGATTACGATGATAGCTGTATCAGACCAGTTCTTTGCATCTGTAAGAAGATCGTTCTTATAGTCCTTGCTGATAGAAGGCTCATAGATGGTCATATCTGTAGAACCTACGGCAAGACCAGCCTGACGACTTTCTTTGTAATCTTTGTAGAACTTTGTCAGAGGCTCAAAAATATCAAAGCCCTCTGCCTTAAGTGCATCATAGAATGTAATAGCATTGGTTACGTCAGCTGAACCTGAACCGGTACCACCAAGTACCATACCATGTGATGACCAACCGAATACGGCCACCTTATTGTTCTTCTTTATATCGATTGGCAGTGCGTTATTCTCATTCTTCATAAGAACTACACCCTCTGCCTGGATACGAAGGCTGACTTCCTTTGCATTGGCTCTGGCTGCGTCTGCACCCTCACCTGTAAAAGTAGCGCCTGTGTTACCTGTGAGGAAAATTTCGATAGTGTTATAAGCTCTTATAACAAAGAAATTTACCGCAAAGGTAAGTACCATGATAAATGCAAGGATAGGCATATTGATACCTAAAAACTTACGATTGCTCATGGGTTTTTTTGTCTTCTTTTCTTTCATAGGTCCTCCTCTTTTATTTTGTACCTTCTTTTTCTAAAGTTTTTCACTTTAGCTGTTTGGAGTTTATCATTTTTTAATAACCTGGTTTCATCAAAAGGATAATCGGTAAAAATCCAAGGATAATTTGTGAACAAATTGTTAAAAACCAAAAAGAAAGAGACGTTGTTTTTATCAACGTCCCTTTGATGTCAGCTTACAGCCCGGTCTTTTCAGCAATAAATTTTCTGGCCATTTTAGCATATTTAAAAGGATTTGCCTTGGCAGGATCCTGCTCAGCTTCTACCAGGAACCAACCATGGTAATCCATTTTCTGAAGCTCTGCAAAAACAGCGTCAAAGTCTACACAGCCGTCGCCGGGTACTGTAAATGTTCCCTCACGTACTGCCTTTAAGAAGGACCATCTGCCTTCAGTAGCTTTCTTAAGCACATCAGGACGTACATCCTTAAGGTGTACATGGCCTATGCGATCCGGATATTTCTTCAAGATGACTGTTGGGTCCTCACCGGAAAAAGTGAAATGACCTGTATCATAGCAGAGAAATACCAGGTCAGGATCCGTATTATCCAGCATGCGGCAGGTCTCCTCGATAGTCTGTACTCCTGTACCCATATGATGATGGAAGCAAAGCTTAAAGCCACGGCTCTTTGCTACCTTGCCCAGCTTGTTCAGGCCTTCGCACATCTTTGCCCACTCTTCTTCGGTAAAATGAACCTTTTCATCAAAGATGGAAAGGGCTTCGTTACCCTGTACGGAATAGCTTTGCTCGGAAACATTGATTCTGTCAGCCCCCATAGCTTCCAGATAGTCCAGCTCTTTGATAAATTCCTTTTCGGTCTCCTCATAAGGCTTTGTAGCCAGGAAGGATGAGAACCACTTGCTGGCAATCCTCATGCCTCTTAAGTCCAGAGCTTCCTTTAAAACAGCTGTGTCCTTAGGATATTTGTTACCTACTTCACAGCCTGTAAAGCCTGCCAGCGCCATTTCAGATACGCACTGCTCGAAGGTGTTTTCTCCTCCCAAAGATGGCATGTCATCGTTTGTCCAGCCAATAGGAGCAATACCTAATTTTACATTATCCTTGTTAAACATAATATATCCCTCTCTTTCAGACCTTCATAGGTCTCTCCTTAGAATTTACGAGCATTTTCCAGATGTTCCATACGGTTCTTGTAGGCCGCATGAATGCCTTTGTCTGTTTTAGAATCACCCAGTCCCACATTCCACCAGGACATATATCCGTCTGTCATGCTCTTTGGTAAAGTCTTTATATCTATAAGAACAGACTCAGTATCCTCCTGTGCCTTAGTAAGAGCCTCTTTAAGCTCCTTCATGGTAGTGGCTGTATAGCCCTTGCAGCCGTAGCCCCTTGCAATCATGGCAAAATCAGTATAGATAAGCTGCCCCTTCTGTTTTAAGTCTTCATCACTGTCACGATACCTGAACATGGTGGCCAGTGACTCTATTCCATTACTCATCTGAAGGTTGTTGATACATCCAAATCCGCAATTGTCAAAAAGAAGTACCACAATCTTTTTATGCTCCTGCAAGGATGTTGCCAGCTCAGAGTGAAGCATCATGAAGGCTCCATCGCCAACCATAGCATATACAGGCTGATCCGGGCGGGCCATCTTGGCACCGAGAGCGGCGCAGATTTCCCAGCCCATGCAGGAATAGCCGTATTCCATATTATAGGAATCCTTTTCCTCGGTAGTCCACATACGCTGCAGGTCCCCCGGAAGTGAGCCCGAAGCTGCGCAGATAATAGCATCTTTTTCTATTGTTTTTCTGATAAGGCCGATGGCTGCAGTCTGTGTGATAGCACCACCTGTTACTTTATTGAATTCCTCCAGTACAAAAGGCTCCATAGCCTTAATAAGAGGCTCGTAGTCCTTATCATATTTGGTGGAAGTAATGCGCTTCATTTCATTTTTCCAGGCATCCTTGGCCTCCTTCACTCTGGCCATCCAGGCATCCTGTTCCACTTTCTTGCAGGCATCCGGCTTATTGTCCACTCTGCCTTCTTTCTCCATGGCAGCCATTACTTCAGAGATTTCCTCCAGTGAAGCCTTGGCATCGCCGGTAACCGCTACGCTGCCTGTAACAGAGCCTGCTACTCCCAGCTTCATGGAATGGAAGCGAAGGGCATTTATCAGCACGAATTTAACCCCGGGATTGGAGAAAAGCTCCTTGGAACCGGTAGTAAAATCAGAAAGCTTGGTGCCTACGCCGATGATGAGATCTGCTTCTCTGGCTATCATATTGGCAGACAGATTGCCGGTAACACCCAGGCCTCCCAGATTCAGCTTGTGGCTGGTAGGTGTAGCACTTTTTCCTGACTGAGTCTCTGCATAAGGAATCTTGTATTTCTCACAGAATTCCATCACTGCGTCGCCTGCTTCAGAATATCTGACACCGCCGCCAACTATCATAAGAGGCTTTTTTGCATTACGGATAGCTGTTACTGCTGCCGTCACATCACTTAAATCCGGACGTTGTCTGGGAATTCTGTATATTCTGTCTTCAAAAAACTCTACCGGATAATCATATCTTTCCCCCTGAACGTCCTGAGGAAGAGAAATGCAGACACCACCGCATAGTCCCGGATCGGTCAGAGTACGCATAGCATTAAGCAGTGCACTCATAAGCATTTCAGGTCTGCTTACTCTGTCCCAGTATCTGGATACAGGTCTGAAGGCATCGGAAGTAGTAATAGACATATCCTGAACCTGTTCTATCTGCTGCAGTACAGGATCCGGCTGACGGGTAGCATAGGTATCACCTGTGAATACCAGAAGGGGAAGATTGTTGGCTGTGGCATCAGCTACCGCAGTAACCATATTGGCTGCACCGGGACCTATAGAAGAAGCACATGCTATGATTCTTCTTCTGTTGTTCTGCTTGGCAAAGCCTGCTGCCGCGTGCGCCATACCCTGTTCGTTTCTGCCCTGATATACCTTGAGATCACCGGGATCCTCTGCCAGTGCCTGCCCCAGTCCCAGTACAAAACCATGGCCAAAAATGGTGAAAATTCCGTCAACAAATTTTGTTACCTCACCATCACAGCACACATACTGATGATCAAGAAATTTTACAATAGCCTGCCCCATTGTCATGTTAATTGTTTTTGCCATATTATCTCCTCTCATCTCCTTTGCCGCTTTTCCTTATTCGTTAAGCAAGTGAATGTGTTCAGGATCATTGTCTCTGGTAGTCCAAGGATTATTTTCCAGATGGCGAATCATCCAGCAGTAGTACATAGTATATCCGGGAGCTGATGTCATAGGATGAGTGAGGCCGCCCGGAATACGTACACAGCTGCCATCCCTTGATTTAAATACGTTATCCCCGATAAAAGCTGCACCAAAGCCCTGAGGCATGGAGAACTTGTAGTAGTATACCTCAGGCTGGGGGTGACTGTGAGGTATGTAGGAAGACCAGCGGCCCGGCTTGGTAATAACTTCACCTATAACCATATTGGACCAGGGCGCATTCTGATAGTCAAAAATAGTCAGCACCTCTCTTTTGGCAGTACCCTCCCACTGGGTAGCTCCCATGAGTTCTATTTTATTTTCTGCAGGTGTATAAAGCTTGGTAGGAAAAACTTTGTCATTTTCCGTTTTCTGTACCAAAATCTCCGCATCCGCGGTAGCTGTCACAGTAGCCTTGACCCCTCTACACATATGTAAGCAATATGGTGCTTCTTCAAAAACATTTTTTCTGGAAGCAGCTACTGTATTGCCCTCGTATTCATATTCTATTTTGCCTTCCGTAAGCAGAATTGCTGTTTCCTGAACAGAATCAGAAAAAGTAATGGACTGACCGGCAGTCATTTTGTATACCCTAATATCCATCATCATGTTGGCATTTTCGCCGGACATGTCGGATACGATTTTTTCACCCTTTTCATCAAAAGGGATGACTTCAAACATTGACATAGGTACCCCTCCTTATATTCTGGCTATAAATTCGCCAAATTCTTCTTTTTCCTTCTTTATAAACTCTCTGACAGCCTCTGCATTTGGCATATCCTCAGAGCAGGCATGGCTGGCTACCAGCATAGCGGCTTCCGCGCTGCCAAATTCCAGGCAGTCTATAATATCCCAGCCCTCCATAAGGCCGTAGAGGAAGGCACTGGCGTAACCATCGCCGCCGCCGAAGCTCTTTAAAAGCTTTACAGGGAAAGGCTTTATGGAATAGCTCTTACCATCATCCGTATAAGCAGTAGAGCCTTCCTTTCCATGCTTTATAACTATAATTCTGACTCCCTGAGAGTGCCAGTAAGCAGCAGAAGCCTTATCGTCACGTCCTTTTTCGATGAGGCCTTCCATCAGGTCTACTTCTTCGCGGGATGCCAGGATAATGTCAGCCTCCCTGCCAACAGTACTGTAGTAAATGGCTACCTCATCCATGGACTTCCAGTTGTAGGGCCTGTAGTCCACATCGAAAATAACCTTGGTTCCGTTTCTTTTAGCCAGCCGAAGGGCCTTTAATGCCGCTTCACGGGAAGGACTCTGAGCCAAAGAGGTGCCTGATATCAACAGGAAGGATGCATCCTTTATGTACTCCTCAGATACTTCAGCGGGCTCCAGGGCCAAATCTGCTATCTGATTTCTGTACATAAGGATACTGCTCTCTGTCTCTGATAAAATCTCTGTGAAGGTAAGGCCCAGCTTCTCGCCATTTTTCGCCCTCACTACATTGGATATATCTATACCTTCTTCTTTAAATCTGTTCTCAATAAATGTTCCAAACTGATCGTCGGATACTTTGCCTATAAAGCCTACCTTTTTCCCCAGTCTGGCCATGCCTACTGCGATATTGGCAGGGCTGCCACCCAGATACTTTTTAAAGGTTGTGCTTTCATTCAAGGGTTTGTAATAGTCCACGGGATTCAGATCAATGGCTGCTCTGCCCAGCAGTACTATATCGTATTTTCTATTGGAATCATATTCTATATATGCCATATTGTCCCACCTGTCCTTTCCTTCACCGGCCGTCTGCAATTTTTAAAATTTATCCATGCCAAAAACCTTCATGTGCTTTTTCACATTTTCATAGGCCCCCTGCATCATGCAGTCAGACAGTGTGAAATAGTCCTTTTTTCCTTCGGTACTAAGATAATGCGCTGCAGCATTTTTAACTGCTTCAAAGGTCGCTGTGGCTACATTAATTTTCGTAATACCATTTCTGATACACTTTCTAAAGTCCCTGTCGGAAATGCCGCTGCCTCCGTGAAGCACCAGCGGTACCGGCACCAGCCTGTCTGCCTCTTTAAGTACTTCAAAATCAAGTATAGGCTCTGCTTTGTAAAAGCCGTGCTGATTACCTATGGAAAGAGCAATGGCATCCACTCCCGTTTCCTCATACAGTTTAAGAACCTCCTGAGGATCGGAATGAATTTTGTCCGGAGTCCCCACTCCGTCTTCGCTTACACCCAGCTGCCCCACCTCGGCTTCTACTGTGGCACCGTACTCGTCTGCCATATGCCTGACCTCCCGGGTAAGCTTAATGTTGTCAGCAATAGGCAGCTTGGAAGCATCTATCATTACAGAAGTAAAGCCCAGCTCCAGGGCTTTTTTGATAGTAGGCAGATTAACACCATGGTCAAAATGAACAGCTACCGGAACAGATGCCCGACTGGCAGCCTCACACATCATAGGTCCTATCAGCTCCAGGGGCGAGTACTTAAGTCTCACTTCCGCTATCTGCAGTATCAAGGGCATATTCAGCTCTTCTCCTGCTTTGACAGCTCCCATAATCATTTCCATGTCAGCCACTGAAAAGGCTCCAACTCCATACTGTCCCCGCTCTGCCTGTTGTAAAATCTCCTTCATTGTAACAAGCGCCATTTTTTCTCCCCCAATTAAAAGATTACTGAATCATTTCCTTTGGTGATATAGAAAGAGCCACATTATTTGCAGCGCAATAATCTTTAAATTCACCGGAAACTCCCGCATCCACGATAACTCTGGTCATATCTGTCAATTTGGCAAAGGTCATAAGAGAGGTTTTTCCGTATTTACTGGAATCCAGTAAAAGGTACTTTTCGTAAGCATTGGCCATAGCCGCCTTTTTCACCTCAAATTCCAAGGGTGAGGAATTGGTCACAGTACCGTCAAAGCCTATGCCGGCAGTAGCTATGAAAGCCTTCTTTATATTGTATCTCTCCAGTATCCTGGCTGTATCTGCCGATACGAAGGAATTAGTCCTTCTGTCCAGATTGCCCGGCAAAGAGAATACATTAAGCTCAGAAAGCGGAATCGCTCTGGTGATAGCATTAAGGTTGTGAGTAAGGATAGTTATATTTTTCTTCTCCTTGAGGTAGTCCACCATATACATGGCAGTAGTACCGGAATCTATGTAGATAATATCACCGTCTTCCACAAATGAAGCCGCCAGCTCACATACTGCCTTTTTGGCAGCAGCATTTTTCATTTCTCGCTCTGTAAAAGGCACCAGGGCATTTTCACGATTGGCGGTAACGCCACCGTAAACCTTCTTTATGGTACCCTTCTCTACCAGCTCAGCCACGTCCAGCCGGGCAGTATTCATAGAAATCTCAAATTCAGAGCACAGCTCCTCCATGGAGACATTCTCTTTTTCCAATATATACTGCTCCATTTTGCGCAGCCTGAAATTCTTCATTGCCATTATAATTCCTACCTTTCTAAGTCACACTTCACAGTCATTTATTAAACTTATCACAATAATAACGCAAAACTTATTAAATTTCAACCAAAAAACTTTATTTTTTCTTTATATTTTTGTTGAATTACAACAATAATAGTGCTACACTTATTGCAAGTTCACAAAGAGTTACCAATAACAGTGTATTTCACATGTTTTGTGTAATCTCCCATGTGTAAAGAGGAGGAAAACTTATGGTTAAAGTGGGTATTATTGGTGCCGGAAGAATCGGCAAAGTACATGCAGAGAGCATTACCTATAGCGTTAAAAATGCTGAGGTAGTGGCTATTTGCGATCCATATATGAATGAAGAGACTGAAAAATGGGCAAAATCTCTGGGCATCCCAAAGGTAGGTAAGGACTACAAGGAAATCCTTGCAGATCCTGAAGTGCAGGCTGTTATGATCTGCTCTTCCACCAATACTCATGCAGATATTTCTATTGAGGCTATTCATGCAGGCAAGCACGTTTTCTGCGAGAAGCCTATTTCCCAGGATCTGCAGATGATTAAGCAGGTTATGAAAGAGCTTTCCGGCACAGGCCTCAAGTATCAGGTAGGCTTCAACCGCCGTTTCGATCACAATTTTGAGGCTGTCAGAAATGCTGTTAAGGCCGGCAGCATCGGTGATGTTCATGTAGTTAAGATTACTTCCCGCGATCCTGACGCTCCATCCCTTGATTATGTTAAGGTATCCGGTGGCATCTTCTTAGATATGACCATTCATGATTTTGATATGGTGCGCTATCTTTCTGGCGCTGACGTAGTGGAGATATACGCTAATGGTGCATGCCTTGTAAATCCTGCCATTGCAGAATGTGGCGATATCGATACAGCTGTAATTACCATGAAGCTTAGTAATGGTGCTCTGGCTGTTATCGACAATTCCCGTCGTGCTGAATACGGCTATGACCAGAGAGCTGAAGTATTCGGTTCCAAGGGTCAGGTAGCTGTTACTAACGACTCTCAGTCTACTGCTGTTATTTCCACCGGTTCAGGTGTAACTGCCGAGAAGCCTCTTTACTTCTTCTTAGAGCGTTACATGGCTTCCTTCTCCAAAGAAGTAGCTATGTTCTGTGATGCTGTAGAAGGCAAGGGCGAGGTTCCTGTAGATATCAATGATGGTCTCCAGCCTGTTCTCATCGCTAAGGCTGCCAAGAAGTCCTTAGAAGAAGGCAGACCTGTTAAGCTTTCAGAAATTGAATTTTAACTTCACAGAAAGTTCTCCTTAATACATGTACCACGGGGGATTGCGACGCTTGGCAATTACCCGTGGTACATCTTTGTTTTTCTAATCAGTCCTTAAGCAAGCTTAGGCCTGATTAATATACAGATTAACTGTGAATAGTAACGTTTTTATAATATTTTCACTTGAATGAATATCTTAATGTGCTATACTTATGCTGTAAGTCGTGCGTTTGCACTACTAAAATGAGGATTTGTCTTATGGCAGAAAGGAATAAAATATGAAGAAATTTTTTAAAGCTATAAGCGCTCTTGCTCTTACTGCAGGTGCTGCCTACGGCGCATACACCCTCTACCAGAAATTCATGGAAAAGGAAAAGAATACAGAAGACTCCTTCGACGATGATTTCGAAGAAGAACACTTCAAAGAAGGCAAAGGCAAGAGAGAATACGTCACTATCGATATCGAAGATGAAGACGCAAGCATTTAATATCCCATTTAATAAAAAACCAAGGGCACAAGTCCCTTGGTTTTTTTATTAGTAATAAATCAATGTAATATCAGGATAGTTTACCTGCATATAGTTTTCTGCATAGGAGCCTTTTTTTACATATGCTTCCCTAAGGCTTTCACATTCTTCAAAAACACCATATCCGATATCTTTCAGGCTTTCAGGCAGTGTAATGCTTTCCAGATAAGTGCAGCCCCTAAATGCTCTTGCATAGATTTCTTTCACGCCTTCAGGCACAAGAATGGTCTTGAAATCACATCCTTGGAAAGCATAGAACAGAATACTCTCTACAGTCTTTGGGAGATAAATATTATCGTATGTACTGAACGAAAAAGCTTCTTCGCCTATAACACGTAGTCCTTCCGGCAGTGTTAAATCACCACTTCCGATACCTGTAAACGCCATATTATCCAGTGACTCTATCCATTTAGGTAATTTTACGCTAGTTATTGCACGTCCAAAGCCTCCACTTTCACCAGAAACGGCTGTTACTTTTTTACCTTTAATTTCATCTGCTATGACTACGTCACCAAAGGCCTGACACAAGTGGGCTGTATAGGTGTCTTCTCCTATATCTTGCCTGTAAATTACTCCATTTGTCTCATCTTTTACCACATCACGAGAAAGCGGAATAGGCTTTAATTCCATCCCCTTGGGCGCATCTGCAATCTTTATGTCAGTGATGTATAATGAATCATCCTGTAAAATCCGATGATTGTTCAGACCCTCTTCAACATAATAGACATCCTCTGCCACCTGAATATACACATACGGCCAACCAATTCCACGCCAAAAGTAATAATAGAAAAAGTACGCTTTATAGTCACCGACTTCCATTGTTTCAATGATTTCAAAAGAAGCATCACAGCCCCAATCTACATTCTTTACGTACTCCACATACTCATCAAAGCTATTATAACCGCTACTAAAAACAAACTCTTCTCCCGGGGTAAAAGTAAATGTAATCATTTTACCACTACGGGTAAAATAGGTATTGTCCGGTATCGGACTGGGAGTACCGGTAGGAGCAGCTGTAGGCTCCTTAGTAGGCTCCTTTGTGGGCTCTTTTGTAGGCTCCTTTGTGGGCTCCTTTGTGGGCTCCTTTGTGGGCTCCTTTGTAGGCTCCTTTGTAGGCTCCTTTGTGGGCTCTTTAGTGGGCTCCTTTGTAGGCTCTTTAGTGGGCTCCTTTGTGGGCTCCTTTGTAGGCTCCTTTGTAGGCTCCTTTGTAGGCTCTTTAGTGGGCTCCTTTGTAGGCTCTTTAGTGGGCTCCTTTGTAGGCTCCTTAGTAGGCTCCTTTGTGGGCTCATTTGTGGGCTCATTTGTAGGCTCCTTTGTGGGCTCATTTGTGGGCTCATTTGTGGGCTCATTTGTGGGCTCCATGCTTGGCTCACCGGTAGGGGAATTAGTAACTTCCTTTGATGGCTCCGGGGTCACATAGTTTGTAGGCTCTTTACCGGGTGTATCATCGGCCGGCTGACTTGGCACTGCACTGGGCTTTGAAGCAGCCTCTCCACAGGCCGCCAGACTACCTAAGCACAGTGACAGTACTAGTAGTAATACAATTTGCGTTCTTTTCATGCTTCAACCTCTTGTCATTTCGAATCAAGTTATAAAAAAGCAGATGTATCATAACCTATACTTCCCAATATGTGCAACTAAATATCGTCTTTTTTATCAAAGTATAATCTTTTATTTACATTTATGACAGTGGGAATGTGACAGGGGGACGTTTCTAATTGACACACTTTTTTCTCTAAAAAGTGTGTCAATTAGATACGTCCCCCTGTCACATTCCCTGCTTTTATTTAAAAAATGGTTATTACAATGCCAGCAGCTACTGAGCAAAAGTTAGCTATCACCGCATACAGAACAGCACGAGTCACTCTGCCGCTGCCATTCTTTCTCTTTTCCAGCCACCATGCATAAAAAATCGCCTCTGCCACAAAAATTACAGCTTCCAGGAAAATATATGTGGCCAGGTATCGCCAGCCTTCTCCATGGTAATATTCCCTAATGCCGAGATAACCATTTAACAAGACCTGCGTCACCAGATTTACTATAGCAATTGTCAAAAGCTGGTACTTTTTGCGATATCCGAACAAAGTCGGATCGT
>JAZUFN010000046.1:0-4200 GCA_045640725.1 Lachnospiraceae bacterium | reverse complement strand
GTATGCCATGGGCGATTACTTCGCTATTCAGGGTCACGGTGATATGTACGAAGCAGACTCAGTTATTCTTGCATGCGGTATGTCAGTTGCAAAGCCCTTCCCCGGTGAACTTGAAAACCTGGGCAGAGGCGTAAGCTACTGTGCAACTTGTGACGCTGCTCTTTACAAGGGTAAGCAGACAATCATCATTGCATATTCCAAGGAAGAAGAGAAAGAAGCGGATTTCCTGGCTGAAATGGCGGGAGAAGTTATTTATATCGCGATGTATCAGGAAGAAACCTCACTTAGTGATAAGGTTAAGGTTATTAAGGATGTTAAGCCCCTTGGCATAAGCCGTAAGGAAAAGAGAATCGTTCTTGATCTTGGGGATGAAAGCCTTGAAACAGACGGCCTCTTTATTTTAAGAGAAAGTGTTGCACCATCACAGCTTGTACCCGGTCTTCAGATTGAAAATAATCAGGTAACAGTTGACCGCAACATGAAGACAAATATTCCCGGTCTTTTCGCTTGCGGAGACATCACCGGAGCACCTTATCAGTACATTAAGGCTGCAGGAGAAGGAAATGTGGCTGCACTTTCGGCCGTAAATTTCCTTGCAGACAAAAAAACAAAATAATAGAATACATCAATAAAGGAAGGCCTCGTTGAGGCTTTCTTTTTTATTGCATTTGTAGGCTTGCTTGATATATTATGTAGGTAATGCATAAAAAGAGGTTTACGCGAATGAGAAAAGAAAGTAAAAAACTAATAGTACTGGCTATCTGCGCGGTAGTACTTGTGCTTGACGCGATTGTGGCTCTTATGCTTTTAACCAAGCCTAAGCAGCCGGGGGAAACTTTGCCCGAAACACAGGCTGCACTCAGCTTTAGCAGGACAAGCGGTGTTTATGAGGAAGAATTTGAGCTTACCATTGCTCCGGCAGATAAAAAGAATGTTAAAAACATTTACTATACCATGGATGGCAGTAATCCTCTGACCTCTGACAGTCGACAGGAATATGTAAAGAGCATTCCGCTGGTGAGCCGTAAAAATGATGCAAATGTGCTGGCTGCGGTTGCTCCGGGCCTTTTTGACAGTGTAAATATTACAGTCAGAAAGGATAAAAAAGGTTTTGACTCGGTTCTTTCAGCTCCATCAGACGATGTGGTTGATAAGTGCAGCGTGGTCAAGGCTGCAATTGAATATAATGATGGCAGTTTTTCCGAAGTGATTACAGGCACATACTTTATTGGAAAAATTGAAGAACATATCCTGGGAGTGGCTGAAAGCAGTAAGGCTCAGCCTTTGGGAAATCTTGCAATTATTTCAATAAGCATGGAATATGACGACCTTTTTGACGCTGAAAAAGGCATTTATGTAAAGGGAAATCTTTTTGAGCAGTCACTTAAGGAATATCTGAAAAGCAACAAAAAGCTGGACACAGAAACAGCACGGCATCTTCTGGCTAACTATTCCTCACGCGGTCGCGAGTGGGAAAGAGCAGCTCACATAGACTTTTTTGAAAGCAATGGAAGTAACACTGAGCTTGTAATGAGCCAGGACTGCGGAATCCGTATTCAGGGTAATTACTCAAGATCGGATTATCAGAAGAGCTTTCGCCTTTATGCCAGAAGTGAATACGGCAGCAAAAACTTTAAGTATTCTGTTTTTGGCGCTGACAGCCTGGACGAAAAGGGCGAAACACTGGAAAAATATAAAACACTTATTCTCAGAAATGGCGGAAACTGCGCATTTACCACAAAATACAGCAGTGATTTCTGGCAGTCTCTTATAGGAGACATGAATGTTTCTGTTCAGAACAGCCGCCCTTGCGTAGTCTACATAAATGGAGAGTATTGGGGCCTCTATGTTTTAGAGGAGGATTATACAAAAGACTATTTTGCAGACCATTACGGAGTGAAAAAGGATGATGTGATTCTCTACAAGGGTGACGCGGAAACCTATAAATATGGCTATAAGCTGGACCTTGGAGACCTGCCCGATGGAAGCAGCGATGAACGCTATTATTTCAAAGACCTTCTGAATTTCTTTAAGACCCATAAGGACTGCAGTAAGGATGCAGACTACGAAGCCTTCTGCAAGCTGGTTGATCCGCAGTCGGTTATAGACTATTTTGCAATTGAGCTTTGGATAAATAACAAGTGGGACTGGCCGGGTAAGAACTGGTCCATGTGGAAGACAAAAAGCGTGGAGGAGAACAACCCTTACGCAGACGGGCGCTTCCGCTTCTGCTGTTATGACATGGAGTTTGGCGGCGTGAGCGGCGCTTCGGATGCGTCTGTGAATACTGTAAAAGAAGACAACTATATGCCCAATGGTATGCTTGACCAAAACACTTCAAATCCTGCGGTCCTTTGTTTTGCTTATCTTATGACAAACAAGACTGCCCGCAATGCATTCATTGATAAACTGAATTCTTTGGGTGAAAACGAGTTTGCTTACGACAAGGCAAATGCAAAGCTTAAAGAGTTCCAGGACAGCTATACACCGCTTTATGATCAGTTCTTTAACCGCTATAATAACCTGGGTACCGCAGAAAACAGTAATGAAGGCGGCTACGCCTCAGCGAAGTGCATCCGTGATTTTCTTAAGCAGCGTGCAGGAAATATTTCAAAAATGGTTAGCTGGATAAAGAAATATTTTGGAGATAAATAATTATTACCCGGAGGGAAGACCTTGAATCCTTATTTACCTTTATACGAATACATTCCGGACGGTGAACCCCACATTTTTGGTGACCGAGTTTACCTTTATGGCAGTCATGATAAATTTAATGGCGATGTTTTTTGCCAAAACGATTATATATGCTATTCGGCCAGCCTGGATAATCTGAAAGACTGGCGCTATGAAGGCGTGATTTTTAAGAAATCACAGGATCCCAGAAATTCAGGCCTGACAGGAGCGGATGAGCACTGCCTTTGGGCTCCTGATGTTGTAAAAGGCCCGGATGGTCGCTACTATCTGTATTACTGTATGGATGTTCTGCGGGAAATTGGTGTGGCTGTATGTGACAGCCCTGCCGGCGCATACGAGTTTCTGGGCTTTGTAAGACACGTGGATGGTACTCCGCTTGGCCAAAAGGAGGGAGACCTTGGTCAGTTCGACCCGGGACTTTTTATAGATGAGGACAGAAGCATTTACCTTTATTCCGGAAATTCTCCGCGTTTTGTGGGAATCGCCAGGGACAAGCATTCCCAGGTTATGACGCTTGAAGAGGATATGCTTACGTTAAAGGAAGAACCGCGTTTGCTCCTGCCGGATGTATATGAGGCAGAGGGAAGCGCCTGGGTTGGCCACGAATTTTTTGAGGCCAGCTCATTAAGAAAGATAAATGGCAAATATTATCTGATATACTCAGATGTACAGAGCAATTTCCTAAGCTATGCTATCAGTGATTACCCTGACAAAGGCTATGAATTTGCAGGTCCGCTGATCAGTCTGGGAGACGTGGAATTTCATGGACGAAGCAGAGAAAAAGCACGTAATTTCCTTGGAAACACACATGGCAGTATAGAGTGCATAAAAGGTCAGTGGTATGTGTTCTATCATCGCCAGACCAACAGACATCTGTATTCCAGACAGGCTTGTGCAGAAAAAATAGACTTTGATTCGGAAGGGAAAATTATACTGCCCTGTATGACATCACTTGGCTTTGACGGAGACAGTTTACCTGCAAAAGGCAGCTATTCTGCAGCTATTGCCTGCAACCTCTGGGGCAAAAGAGGAATTTACGAGTACCAGAAAAACATGCACGAAGAAGAGGATTATCCTTATTTTACTCAGGAGGGACCCGATCGTGAGGAAGCGGCTGCAGCTTACATTGCAAATATGCAGGATGGAGCAGTAGCGGGCTACAAATATTATGAAATTGATGGTGAGTGCGAGCTTTCACTTACTTTTAGCGGAAAGGCCCAGGGCAGGATTTCAGTTTTTGCCGAAAGAGCCGGCTGCACAGCAGGCAGCAACGGAATTACTGAAAGCTCGGACAGAAAACTTTTGGAAGACCGTACAGACAGCGGTTGTCCGGCTTACTTAGGAGAAATAATTACTGAAGCTACAGGTGAATCGAAGGAAAAAGGTTCCTGCAGAATTAATTTGCCAAGGGGACGCTTTACTCTTTACCTGGAGTATTCGGGCTGTGGCTCCCTAAACCTGTATGAATTGAGCTTTTAACGAGTTTTTGCTTATGCACTCGTGGCA
>JAZUFN010000045.1:0-4244 GCA_045640725.1 Lachnospiraceae bacterium | reverse complement strand
TACTGGGTTTTAGAGATATTGATTTTGCAAAAAAAGCAGAGATAGATGATTTGACAGGCCTATATACCAGACAGACTTTCTTTAGGAAAGCCGAAGATATGTTGCATAATAATCCGGACAAGCAGTATGACGTGGTAATCTCAGATATTGTTGACTTTAAAAAGGTCAATGAGACCTATGGCGTTAGTATGGCTGATGAAATAATAAAATGGGAAGGGGCCTACCTGACAAAATTCATTGATAAAAATCTGCTTATAGGCAGATTTGGTGGAGACCAGATGGTAGCATTTGGTACCCATGATATGGTGTTACGCCTTATTTCGCCTCAGCTAAGGTCGGAATTTGAGGAGGCCAGAAACAGCAATGGATTGCCGGCTGTAAAAGTGAAGCTGGGGGTTTATGTTGATGCAAGGCATGACAGATCTATTGTAGCGACTTGCGATAAGGCTCATGTGGCCTTAAACAGTATAAAACATCATTACAGTAAAGATGTGGCTTTCTATAATGATGAGATAAAGGATCATTTGGAGCGCCAGAGAAAAATCGAAAGTACCATGCATGAATCACTGAAAAATGGTGATTTTAAAGTGTATTTTCAGCCAAAACACGATGCTAAGACGGGACGTTTGGTAGGAGCAGAAGCGCTAGTCAGATGGATACACCCGGAGTATGGTTTTATGTCTCCCTCTGATTTTATTCCTCTCTTTGAACAGAATGGCTTTATTGTGGAGAATGATTATTTCGTTCTGAGGGAGACTTGTAAAAATCTTAGAAAGTGGCAAAGTCTTGGCTTTGAGGCTGTTCCCATTTCTATCAACAGCTCCAAGCTGACTATGACTAATTTTGATTTTATAAAGAATTTGAAGAATACCATTCGGGAATATAATATAGCTCCAAGCCTCTTACATTTGGAAATAACTGAAACCCTCATGGACAATCTATCATCTAAGACTATTAAGAAGCTAAATGAAATCAGAGAGCTGGGAATAAAGATAGAATTGGATGATTTTGGTTCCGGTTACTCGTCTCTAAATGTGCTTAGTGAATTACCCATTGATATTCTGAAGCTTGACATGTCTTTTTTGCAGCAGTTTGGAGATAAAAAGCGTATCACGGTATTGGAATCATGTATAAATATGGCAAAAAAACTTGGCTTTGAAACAGTATCCGAAGGCGTAGAACTGAAGGAGCAGCAGGAACTCTTAGGTGAGCTGGGTGTGGACCTTATTCAAGGATACTATTACTCAAAGCCATTATCGCAAAACGAATTTGAAATATATATGATAGAGCATATGAACTAGCTATGTCGAGGCTTTTTGAATCTGTACTATCGTAATCGCAGGCAAGTATTGGGTCTAGTTATTTGAAATCCGATGTACTGGTTATTTGTCTCTATTGAAATCATAGGCAAGGGTGACCTGACCTCTTCCAAAAGTAACATTGGCAAAAGCTCCGGATACAGTAGGCATTTGAGGTGGTAGATGGCCGATATCCATGCCATGGATAATGGGCGCGTTGAATTCTTTGAGAATGTAGTCAAAGGCCTGGGGCATACTAATGCCAAAATCACAATTATCAATCAGCATAGGGCGTCCGATAAGGAAGCCCTTTATTTTGTGATTGAACCAACCACAGTGTTTTAGTCTCCATAGAGCTCGTATTACACCCATAGTGTTCAGTTCACAGCTCTCCAAGAAGATAATAATACCATCATCGCTATATTTTTCAGCAAATTCATTGAAATGATCAAATTCAGTACCGGCTATACCTTCCAGGCAGTCCAGACAACCACCTACCAAGCGGCCGGAGAAAGACACATCACCTGAGTCACAGCTGATTTTGGTAGGAGCTGTAAGATTGTAGGAAGCCAGTGGATTAGTAGCGGTATCGGATTGCTCTTTTTCAAATAGCTCATAATTGGAAAAAACAGTCTTTTTGCCTTTAAGTAAGTCGAGACTGTCCTGATGGCAGCGGTGCCATTTTTCCTGACCGAAGGAGGCGGCACATTCCCCATAAATAGCAGCAGTATCGCATACGGTAGTAGAAAAAAATACGAAATTCGTGTTATCAGAATACCCCATGTACCACTTTGGAGGAGCGGCCTTAATGCGTGGAAAATCCATATATGGAATAGCTGTGCACATGAGTTCACCACCACCGCAGGAAATAATTATATCTGAATTGCTGTCACACATGCAGTCGTTAAGCTCCTGACCACATTTATCGGGAGTATTACTCATGCCCAGACCGGAAGCTTCATGACAATTAGGCCCTTCAAAAATCTTGTAATTCATATGACGAAAATATTTTTTGGCATTTTCATAGCGTTCAACATAAGGAGTGGTAGTGCAAGCAAAGGAAGGAGCTATAAAACCAATGGTTCCGTGATTTTTCAAAAATGGTGGGATTCGCATGAATTAACCTCGCAAGTATAGAGTGTTTTAATTATAACGAAAAAGGGGGTTTTTCACAATAATATTGAAAAAATAAAGGGAAAGTATTATTATACCCCGGTATAGCACTTTATAAATAAATGGGCAGGTAGCTTGGAGAAGTATGTTTAGATTAACACCAAAAGAAGAAAGGGATTTTCGAAGAATAATTGGCCCTTTTAATAAACATCCCAGAGTACAGGAGATGAAAAATTATATCCAGCACGGTACAGTAACCACCTATGAGCATTGCATGAATGTGGCCAAAAAAGCCTTCTATTTTAACCGAAGGTTTCATTTAAAGGCTCGTGAAAGGGAAATGGTGGTAGCTGCGTTTTTACACGATTTTTACCTTTACGACTGGCATAATAAAGATGGCGGCAGTCATGATTGGCATGGTTTTATACATGCGGATAGAGCGGCAGACAATGCCAGGAAAATATTCAGAATAGGTCGCAAGGAGCAGGAGATCATCCGATGCCATATGTGGCCTTTAAACATTACACGTACACCTAAATGCAGAGAGAGCTTTATTGTGACATTTACAGACAAGCTGGTTTCTCTGGACGAGACACTTTTTAAGAGAAGTAAGGCAAAAAACACGGCTACAAGAAAAAGGAATTCGAAACAGTAATTTTGAAAAGTTTCTTGACAAAATAGATTCCAACAAGTTATTATCAGCAATTGTCTATATATAAATGAAATGGGAGAAGGTCGTAAAAGGAAAATGGAATCACCAATTAAAGCAATAAAAGAATTCAAATTTACAAAGTCATTTTGGAAAAGGGTGCTCATAGCTCTGCTGGGCGTACTTCTGATGGGTATTACCATAGGATTTATGCAGATGGTAAATGCAGGGACAGACCCATATTCAAAGATGTGCTATGGTATTGCTCAAAAGACCGGTATTGAATTTGGTACAGTTTCCCTGGGGCTCAATGGCATAGCTTTTATAGTGCTTATATTTATAAACTGGAAGCTTTTTGGCCTGGGTACTATATTTAATATGGTAATAGTGGGATATACTGCAGATTTCACCCGCTGGGTACTGGAAAAGTGTGGGTTTGAGTCCGTAAACGACAGCACTGCATTGGTTGTTATTATTACTATAGTCAGCTTGTTTGTTTTTATGATTGGTGTGGGTCTTTATATAGATGCAGGACTGGGTACTTCACCTTATGATGCTATTCCCAATCTGCTTCACCAGCTGGTAAATAAGCATAGCAAAAAGAGTGTGCCTTACAAGCTTGTACGCATTCCTTTTGACCTGTTTTTTGCAGTGATAGCTCTGATTTTATGCGGTTTTTCAGTTGGAATGGTAGTGACTTTTGCCATGGCTCTTTTCCTGGGACCTATTGTAGATATGGTTGCTAAGTTCCTGGCAAAATTTGTCAAGTTTTAGGAGTCTTTTAAAAAGGATAGGACATGAAAATTTACATGGCACCTATGGAGGGAGTCACAGACTTTACCTTCAGGAATACATTTGAAAAATACTATGGAGGCGTGGATAAATATTTCACGCCTTTTCTTTCACCCAATAGCACGGAATCCTTTACTTCCAAGGAATTAAACGAGATAAATCCGAATCACAATGCAGGTAAAAATGTGGTACCACAGTTTCTTACCTGTCAGGCCGGGCATTTTCTTTGGGCTATGGAGTATGTTTATCAGCTGGGATACACAGAGGTAAATCTCAATCTGGGCTGTCCTTCAGGGACAGTTACCGCCAAGAAAAAGGGAAGTGGCTTCCTTATGTATCCCCAAGAGCTGGAGCAGTTTTTTGATAAAGTTTTTTCTGCAGAAATAGCTCAA
>JAZUFN010000044.1:0-7844 GCA_045640725.1 Lachnospiraceae bacterium | reverse complement strand
ATAGGCTTTGCATTCTTCATGCCGCTGGCTACAGCTATTTTAAGCTCCTGTCCACCCAGAGTGAAGGTAGCTTCCTTAACTCCCTCCAGACCACGTACTTCGTTAAATACTACAGGGCCGTATTCCTTGCCTTCCAGTACGAAGTATGCAGTACGGAGAGCTGCCTCCATAACACCTCCGGTAACACCAAAGATAACGCCTGCACCGGTATATGTACCTACCAGATCCTGATCGAATTCTTCATCAGGAAGTCTAAGGAAATTAATACCGGAACGCTTAATCAGGTCTCCCAGCTCTCTGGTTGTAAGAACAGCGTCTACATCCTTAAGACCATTGGTCATAAGCTCAGGACGCTCTTTTTCAAACTTCTTGGCTGTACATGGCATGATGGATACTACAAAAATATCTGCAGGATCGATGCCGTTTTTCTCAGCATAATATGTCTTAAGGATAGCACCCTCCATCTCGTGAGGAGATTTACATGTGGAAAGGTGATCCAGACAGTCCGGATAATAGTACTCTGCGTAATTTACCCAGCCGGGTGAGCAGGAAGTAATCATAGGCAGTGTGCCCTTATTCTTGATACGGCTGAGAAGCTCTGTAGCCTCTTCCATAATGGTCAGATCTGCGCCAAAGTCTGTATCATATACCTTGGCAAAGCCCAGACGTCTTAATGCTGCTACCATTTTACCGGTAACAGGTGTACCGATCTTCATGCCGAATTCCTCGCCCAGTGCGGCGCGTACTGCCGGAGCAGTCTGTACCACTACATGCTTGCCGGCTTTCATGGCTGCATCTACTTTTGCTATCTCACTTACTTCCATAAGAGCGCCTGTCGGACATACAGATACGCACTGTCCGCAGAGCAGACATGGAGAGTCGGAGAAATTTTTATTACCTGCAGGGCCTACTACTGTGGAGAAGCCTCTGTTTTCAAAGCCCAGAATACCATTACCATGTGCAGCCTGACAGCGTGATACGCATCTGCCGCAAAGGATACATTTGGATGTATCACGTACGATGGACGGATTCAGACGGTCGATAGTCACAGGAGTCTTTTCACCCTGGAAAACACCCTCTCTGGCGCCGGTCTGATGGGCTACATATAAAAGCTCACAATTGCCATTCTTAGCGCACTGCTGGCAATTCATATTATGATTGGATAAAAGAAGCTCTACAGATGTACGACGTGCCTCTGCTGCCTTGGGAGAAGATATACGAATCTCCATGCCCTCTGCTACAGGGTACACACAGGATGCTACAAGACCTCTGGCTCCGGTAGCCTCTACGAGACATACACGGCAGGAGCCCTGAGAGCATTCGCCATGGTTAAAAGTACAAAGTGAAGGAATGTCATAGCCGCACTGTCTGGCAGCTTCCAAAATGGTCATGCCTGCTTCAACCTGATAGGGCTGACCTTCGATTTTTATATTTACAAGTGCCATATTTTTTCCTCTCTATCAGATCATTTCTTGGTGATTGCATTGAAGCGGCAGGATGCCATACACATACCGCACTTGATACACTTCTGTGCATCAATAGCCATAGCCGGCTTCTTCTTACCCGGTGCTGTATAATCAGTTACTGTGATTGCGTTAACAGGGCACTGACGTGCGCAGAGACCGCAGCCGAAGCAGGAATCTGCCTGAATCTCATAGCGCATAAGATTCTTACATACGCCTGCAGGACACTTCTTATCAACGATATGAGCAATATACTCATCCTTGAAATGAGTAAGAGTGGAAACAATAGGATTGGAAGAAGTCTGACCCAGAGCACAAAGAGAATTATTCTTTACTGCCTCAGACAGCTGCTCCAGCTCGTCCAGGTCTTCCATGGTACCCTTACCGTCTGTGATTCTGGTAAGGATTTCCAGCATACGCTTGGTACCGATACGACAAGGAGAACACTTACCGCAGGACTCATCGCAGATGAATTCCATATAGAATTTGGCGATATTTACCATACAGTTGTCTTCATCCATAACGATAGCACCACCGGAGCCCATCATAGAGCCCTTAGCTACCAGATTGTCGAAGTCGATAGGCTCATCCAGGAATTCCTTGGTGAGACATCCGCCGGAAGGACCACCGGTCTGAATAGCCTTGAACTCTTTATTGCCAGGAATACCGCCACCGATATCATATACAAGCTCTCTGAGAGTAGTACCCATGGGTACCTCTACGAGACCAACGTTATTAACTTTTCCACCCAGAGCAAATACTTTTGTACCCTTGGACTTTTCTGTACCAACAGATGCGAAATCTGTAGCGCCCTCACGGAGAATGTAAGGTACACATGCCAGTGTCTCAACATTGTTTACTACAGTAGGCTTCTGCCAGAGACCCTTTACTGCAGGGAAAGGAGGACGTGGACGAGGCATACCTCTCTGTCCTTCTATGGAATTTAAGAGGGCTGTTTCCTCACCACATACGAAGGCACCTGCACCCAGACGGATGTTGGCCTCAAAGGAGAAATCAGAGCCCATTATATTTTTGCCCAGGATACCCATGGCCTTCATCTGCTGGATAGCGATACGAAGACGTCTTACTGCAATAGGGTATTCAGCACGCACATAGAAATAACCTTCAGATGCACCGATAGCATAGCCTGCAATCATCATGCCTTCAATAACTGCAAATGGATTACCTTCCAGGATGGAACGATCCATGAATGCACCGGGGTCACCTTCATCACCATTACATACAACATACTTCTGATCAGCTGCATTGGCATAGGCAAAGGACCACTTTCTGCCTGTAGGGAAGCCTGCACCACCACGTCCGCGCAGACCGGAAGCCAGCACTTCATCGATAACATCCTTGGGGTCCATTGAGAGAGCTCTCTTTAAGCCCTGGAAAGCTCCGGCACCCATGGCCTCATTAATATCCTCAGGATTGATAAGACCACAGCCATGCAGGGCTATTCTCTTCTGCTTCTTATAGAAATTGATTTCTTCCTGCTTCTGTACCTTTTCACCTGTAGCAGGGTCTACGTACAGAAGACGCTCTACTACCTTGCCGCCTATAAGATCTGCCTCAACGATCTCAGCCACATCTTCCTCTTTAACCAGTCTGTAAAGAGTATCCTCGGGGAAAATCTTTACAAAAGGACCCTGTGAACAGAAACCGAAACACCCCACCTGATTAACTGTAACCTTGTCCTGCAGATTATTTTCTGCAATTAGCTTTTCAAATTCTGCCTTAATCTCATCGGAATGAGAAGAGAGACAGCCTGTACCGCCACAAAGTACTACGGCTCTGCAACCATTAGAGCCATCGATTTTGCTCTTGAGGTTCTTGGTACATTCTTCTATGCGAGCGTCCAGCTCAGCGTTACTTGAAATTGTTGCCATACTATGCCTCCAAAGCTCTATAATGCTCGACCACGCCATTTACCTGGTCTACTGTCATTTTAGGGTAAACTGTACCATTGATGGTAACTGCAGGTGCAATACCGCAGGCACCGATGCAACGCAGTGCATCGATGGTAAAAAGACCATCCTCTGTAGTCTCACCGGGTCCGATCTTAAGGATCTCAGAAAACTTATCAATAATCTGCTGAGCACCCTTTACGTAGCATGCTGTTCCCAGGCAGCATCCGATGATGTACTTCCCCTTTGGCTTCAGAGAGAAGAATGAGTAGAAGGTAACTACTCCGTAAATCTCTGCTACAGAAATCCCTGTTCTGTCTGAAACGATCTCCTGGACTTCAATGGGAATATAGCCATACTCCTTCTGAATGTCGCTTAAGATCATCATTAGCGGTGTTTTTTCATCAATGTATCTGTCAATGATTTCATTGATCTGTTTAACCGCGGCTTCGTTAATCTTAGCCATAATAACCTCCTCCGAAAGTTCGTTAAAAAATAAACAATAGCTGAAGATGATTATACTACATGAAAAAAAATAAAAGTGTTGCATATGCAACACTTTCTTAAAATTCTATAGATTTTATAAACTGATTCTGCTATATTTAGTTTGTACATTTCACTAAAGGAGCATTCTATGTCAGTCACCCTTGACCCCAAGCACGAAAGCTGTATATCACAAATGACCGTTCATTTTGAAAAAGGTCAGACCATCCTTACCATGGGTGACAATAACGGTCGCGTAGGCATACTTTTATCAGGGGAAGCCCATGTATCTGCCATCGATGAAAACGGTAATGAAATGGTACTGGAGCTCTTATCCCGGGACGACTGTTTCGGTGAATACCTCATGATGCCTTCAGTATCCCAGTTTTTTCTGGTCATTGCAGACAGCAATTGCACGGTAAATTTTATCAATTTCAAAAACGTGCTGTTCCACTGTCGTAACAACTGCGAAAATCACGCCAATCTGGTACGTGAGCTGCTGCTTATGACTGCCCGTCGTGCCCAGACTCTGTCCCTGCATACCAGCATCCTCTCTCAGCACAGCATCAGGGAAAAGCTTACCATGTATCTGAAAGTCCAGGAGGACCTGATGGGCCCCGGTCCTTTCACCATCCCTATGCCTCTATCTAAGCTTTCCGATTATCTGTCTGTAGACCGTACCGCCATGATGAGAGAAATCAGGAAAATGAATGATGAAGGCCTCATTGCATCCTCCGGCAGAGAATTTGAATTTCTTTAGCCCTGTGTTACTGCTTTGATCCTCTGCTTTTCAAAGAAATCATCCACAGTTTTAATAATGCTTTCGGAAGGCATAGTCTTTAGGAGATAGCCCTCCGGCTTCAGGCCCTTTACTTCCATAACTGTATCTCTGTCCGCATGGCTGGTAAGGAAAATAATAGGAATATTGGAGAATTCAGGCTCTGCCTTTATCATCTCCATTACCTGCTTGCCATCTGCCACAGGCATCTCATAGTCCAAAAGTATCAAATCCGGCTTATTTACCGACAGGCATTTGATAGCACTGGCTCCTGATGGTGCCAGAGCCACCTGGTACTTTCCTTCAAACCATTCCTTGGCTTTTCTCAGCATCATGCCGGAATCATCTACTACTAAAAGCTTCTTTTTCTGCATTCCCGTATCATCTTTAATAAATCCCGCAATACAAGTTACCACATCCTTAACATTGATTGGCCTTGCAAATTCTGCTTTTATCAGGGCTACAGGCATAGTCTTTTCCGCAGCGCTTATATCATCTCTGTCTCCCATAATAAATACCGGGGCGTCACGCTCCACAATAAGATCTTTCAGATAGGTTAAAAGCTGCTTATCCTCTACTGCGTCGTCTGCTGTGTAAAACAGTACTACCGTGCCCTCTTCATATCCTCGACTTACCGCATTCACGTTCGCTTCACAGGACACTACATGAAGGCCTTCTGCTTCCAGTTTTTCTTTTATGGATATAAGAAAATAACTGTTGGACTGGGTTATAATCAATACCTTCTTATTCATGGTCTTTTTCCTCAAATTTATTTAATATTTCATCTGCAACCGATGATATATTATCCATTTCCAGATTGGCTACGTAGGCCTCCAGTTTTTCCAAGACTGTTCCTGTATGCTTGGCCACTATAGTCCGGCGTAGCTTTTTGACGATATCATCCATAGAATCTACATCAAAGCTGTCTGCAGCCTCTTTGATACCATGTAGCAGCATGCGTATATCGCCCACATCTTCAGACAGTTCTTCTTCTGCCACTTCATAGCCGGGGATAGCCGCTCTTATAGCGTCACGCAGATTGGTATATGACGTTAATGCGTCCTTTAAGTGCAGCTGGATCTTCAGCATATCGCCTTCTCGCCCCAGCATTTCCAGCTCTTTAAACTTGTCAGAAACTTCAATGGCTCCGATTACTCTGGAAGTACCTTTTACGTCATGGACCTCCACTGTAAAGTCTTTGAAGCTCATAGTCCTTACATATTCCAGAATGCGTTCTTTTTTTAGCTCTACTATCTTGCACCAGTCTTCTACCAGCTCTTCCAGGAGTTTTTCTGAACCGGTATTAATTAAAGCTTCATCTACATTGATTCCCTCTACGCTACGCAGAGCCTTTACAAAATCGCTTTCTTCTACTGTTTCCTCTATCGGGCCGGCTTCTCCTTCCTCAAAATGAACGTACTCCGCAGGCAGCCATTTTGCCAGGACCTTTGTTATATGCATCATGGAAATAGGCTTGGAAACATAGTCCGTCATCCCTGCTGCCTTAAGCTCCTCTTTCACACCATTTGTAGCGTTGGCCGTCAGTGCTACTATAGGCATTTTGGCATAGTAATCATCAATTGCCCTGATTTTTTCGGTAGTCTCCACACCATCCATTATAGGCATCATGTGGTCCATAAAAATCAAATCAAATTTTTCCGCCTCCGCCTTTTCCAAGGCTTCAAATCCCGATCCTGCTGTGGTAATCTGCATGGAAAGTGGCGCCAGCAGGCCCTTGGCCACCTTTAGATTAATGGCATTATCATCTACTATAAGCACCTTGGCTTCCGGTGCCTTAAAATGAACGTAGTCTTCCTTGGGCTTGGCCAGAACCGTCTTCTTTAGATCGCCTATTACTTCTTTACTTCTTACCTCCTGAATCAGGTCGAAGCTTACCTCTGTACCCTCTCCGTAAACAGAGCTGATATGAATGCTGCCACCCATAAGCTCTACTATCTGCTTACTGATAGCCAGTCCCAGACCGGTACCCTCTTTGCTGCGGTTTTTCTTCGTATCTACCTGCTCAAAGGAATTGAAGAGCTTGCCCATATCCTCTTCTTTAATTCCTATTCCGGTGTCCTTTACACTGAAATACAGATGTATCTTATCATTTTCCTGCATTTCAGACTTCACTGATATGGTTACGCTGCCCTTATCAGTGAATTTTATTGCATTATTCACGATATTTATTACTACCTGGCGAATACGATTGCCGTCACCATACAGCTTGGCGGGTATCTGCCAGTCAATATCATACACCAGCCCCACTTCCTTATTGCCTACTCTGTTGGAAAAAATCATGTTAAGGTCATTAATGGTGGAATAAACATCATATTCGTAGTCTATTATCTGCAGCTTACCGGATTCTATTTTAGAATAGTCCAGTATGTCATTAATGATGGAAAGCAGGCTTTGACCTGAATTCATGATAGTGGACAGGTACTCCCTGTCTTCGTCACTATGCTCGTCTCTTAGCATAATCTCCGTGATGCCCACAATAGCATTCATAGGTGTACGTATCTCATGGGACATATTGGATAGAAAGGCTGACTTGGCTTCCGTAGCCTGATTGGCCTTATCCATGGCCTCCTGCAGTTCAGTAATGTCGGTAAGCATCATACTGTATCCCAGAAGAATCTGATGCTCCCACAGTTCCTGCAAAGTAACCTTGTAACCACAATCATTTATCCAAACAGAATCATTTTTTTCCGTGAACAGCTTCTTTATTTCTTCCGATACAGCATGCCCACGATGTGCCTCACTTAGCTCCGGGAACAGGGACTTAGCCTTCTCATTGCATCCCAGGAGTCCATATTTGGGGTCTGTCATAATAAAGACATTATCCGTCTCATTCACAAATTTTTCCCGACCTATATCTGTCGCCTGGAATAAGTTACCTCGGTTAATGGAAAGGGAAATAATTAATAGAACTACTGCCGCAACAGCAGGAGTAGTATCGATATTAGGCCTATAGATCAGCATAAATCCTACGCTGGCCCCCATAAGGCCAATAGCACTCATAAGTACAATAAGATTTCTGCGCTCATACAAAACTTTTGTGTTGATAAATTTAAGCACTGTGAATATTAAGCTTATGGTAAGTACCATACAAATGATGGAATACCTGATCATAAATACCGGGCCCAGCTGCATATTGACTCCGGTATAAGTCTTAAAGTCCAGAAAGTCCCCGGTTATTTTTTCTATTTC
>JAZUFN010000043.1:0-4942 GCA_045640725.1 Lachnospiraceae bacterium | reverse complement strand
ACCACTTATTCCCGCATGAATGGTGGAGTAATCTTACTTAAGAACGAGAATGGCTGGGGCGCATATGACTCTAATGGCAAATGTATACTGGAATGCCAGTACGATGGCTGGAAATGGCAGTCACCAACAGATACCGGATATTTTCTGGTAAGTGATAGCGAAGGCACCAGATACGTCTACGATAAGACCGGTAAGCTGGTGACATCAGATGCAGATATAGATAATGTTTTCAACTATTACTACACCAAGCGCTACAATGAGGGTTACGACCCGATTATGTATAGCTTCGACAGCTATGAGTATTACAACTATGATAATAAGCTGGTGCTTTCCACTTATGGCAGTCGAAGTTCATATACTACTGTTACACTTGGTGAAGAAAATGGTGTACTGACGGTTTACAATGAAGTACCATTTGAGGATTATGATGCTACAGATATAATTGCATTAAAAAAACAGGAGATCCTTGAGTGGAACGATGACGTAAAGGAAGAAGAGATAATAGTCAGAGTTACTGCAATAAAAGGGCTTCTGGGCAAATTGGATAAGGACGGCAATGTCACCTGGAAAGAGATATATAGTGGACCTAAGTTTGTAGGCGTTGGATATACTGACAGCCACTATGACAGATTAGGAATTACAAATGAAGGATATTTTAACGAAGAGGATATTGTATATAATGTCGTATCTCCATTATCTGGCTTTAAGAACGGTTATATAACGATTTTTAGAAGATGGCTGCCAACAATGTATGGTGGGATTGTTATTGACATATATGATGAAAACCTCAATAAGATCGGCGGTACGCCTGATTGGGGGGGGAATGGCGAATGGTCAGAGGAAGCTGACTTAATTAAATATTATGAATCATCAGCAAATTTCTATAACCATGGCGATCGTATAATAACCAAAAATTATGAATTAGATCCGGAACACGATGGGGAAGAGCCAGTCTTCTACTCCCTGATTGATCCAAGGACTGGCAAGGCATTACTTAAGGCTAATAATATATCCTTCAATGAAAATGGCGATGTACTGGTCGAAATTGATGATAAGTGGGGATACTACGACAGAGACGGTAAAGAGATAGGATTATATGACGATGCAACCAATATAAGTAAAGGTTACGGAGCTTTTGACAAGGATGGCAAAGTTATCATTATCGATGATAAGTACCAGGAGGTTAAAACTCTATGCGATGGTACTGGAGCATCAAAGTCCGGAGAAATCCTTCGCGTAACCACCAAGGACGGCAAGAAATACTACTATATCGCCGAAAACAAATAATGACACAGGGACGTATCTGATTGACACAAATGTGACAGGGGGACGTATCTAATTGACACACTTTTGGGCAAAATTGTGTCAATTAGATACCTCCCCCTGTCACATTTCTGTCACATTTCCAACACTTTCCAAATATTGTCTAGTTTTTTTAGAAAAAAATAATTGTTTTCTATTACAAAAATGATACACTTGAATACATGGGTTTGTATGCCTTGATTTTGCTAGGTTTCAGCCCATGAATTCGAGTGTATTTGGTTATATGCTTTATTGAAAGCTTGGGGTATTCATGAGCGGAGGGAAAAGAAGCAATGTGGGAGAAGCCTTCGTGCTGATCCTTCAGATAGGACTGGCCATGATGGTGGCAGTGGGGCTGATGGTAGCCCTAGCCATCTTTCTGAACAATCGTTTCAATACCATCTGGTTTATGCCGCCACTTCTCGTTCTGGGCTTCGCAGGTGGTGTGAGAGCCGCTTGGAATCTGGTACAGGGCTTTCTAAAAAGCGATGGCAGCCCGGACAGAAAAGCCTATGACCGCATAAGAAAGCTGGAAAAAGAACGCAGACAAGCAGCAAAGGCCATGAAAGAGCCGGACGGGGCCGGCGAGACAGAAGGGGCAAGTGAGCACAAAATTGAAGTCTATAAAAGAAAGTGAATGGGTGACAGACAAGGGCCGCAGGACGCTTTTAGACCTGATCCTGGGTATAGCAGCCTTTGACATCCTGGCCCTCATTCCCATCTTTTTTCTTAAAAATAAATTACCGTATTTTCTCGGCATGGTGCTGGGCTGTACAGTGGCGGTCTTCATGAGCGTCCACATGTATAGTACCCTGGAAAAAGCATTGCTTCTGGACTCCAAGGGCGCCAAGCACAAGACCAGACTGGGGGCATTCCTTAGGATGCTTCTCATGGCAGGAGCGCTGATTGTAGCGGCACTGCTGCCGGACTACATATCCCTTATAGCTACCATGATAGGGATATTTGCTTTGAAGGTGGCGGCTCTCATACAGCCGTTTACTGATATATTAGTACTTAAAATAACAGGCAAAGGAGGGTGACAAAAGTGGAACTTGGGAGCGTAATACGAACTCTCAGCTTTTTAGAGGCCGGAGCACAGGATGAAGAATTAAGTCTGGGTGTAGACGGTCTGGTAAAACTGAATTTGTTCGGAAATACCGCCTGGATTACCACCTCGCATGTTAATTTATTAATAATAGTTGTAGTTATTTGCATCTTAGCACTTATCGCCAACAGAGCTATTAGAAAAGCTAACATCGATGAGGTTCCCGGACCGTTCCTTTCCATCATTGAGACCATCGTTGATGCTGTGGATGGGCTGACCAGAAACAACATGGGCGAAAAGCACGGTGGCAAGTTTTCGAATTACATAGGTACCTTGTTTACCTATCTCATATTTGCAAATCTGTCCGGTCTTTTCGGCCTGCGTGCACCTACTGCGGATTACGGTTTTCCGCTGGGTCTGGCGCTGATTACCTTTGTAATCATCCACTACAACGGCTTCAAGTACGAGAAAGCGATGCATATCGGCAAGCTGTTTCAGCCTGTCGTACTTACCCCCATCAACATTATCGGTGAGGTGGCGACTCCGTTATCCATGTCGCTCCGTCTCTTCGGTAACGTAATGAGTGGTACCGTTATGCTGGCACTTCTCTACGGACTGCTGCCAAATGTCCTTAAGCTGTGCATTTCCCCTGCGTTCGGTGTGCTTCACGCATACTTTGACGTTTTCTCGGGATGTATTCAGTCATACGTTTTCTGTATGCTGACTATGGTTTTTACAGCTCAGTGTTTTGGCGACGAATAAGGTCTATGAGCGGCGACTTGGGACAAGCCGCAAATAGTACGAAGTGCATTGATGGAACGGAAAAACAAAAAGTACAAACAGTTATGAAAAATTCACTATGGAGGAATTAATGTATGAACAGTAACATTACAGACAGAGGTTTAATCCTGGCATGTTCAGCTATCGGTGCAGGTATCGCAATGATTCCCGGTATCGGACCTGGTATTGGTCAGGGTATCGCAGCAGGTCTTGGTGCAAATGCAGTAGGACGTAATCCCGGAGCAAAGGGTGACATCATGTCCACCATGCTTCTTGGTCAGGCCGTAGCCGAGACAACAGGTCTTTACGGCTTCGCAACAGCTATCATTCTGATGTTTGCTAACCCTCTTATCGGTAAGCTGTGATAAAGATATATTAAAGGAGGCCGAAATAAATGAACCAATTAATATTATTGGAAGGCGGTATCAATAACCGTATTTTCGGACTCGATTTTCAGTTAGGCTTTGATGCTTTTGTACAGATGCTGGCAGTAGGTTTTCTTTTCTTCTTCCTGTCCTTCGTACTCTGGAATCCTGCGAGAAACATGATCCAGAAGAGACGTGACAAGATTAAGGAAGAGATGGAGACCGCAAAGACCAATCTCGAGTCTGCCACAGCTATGAAAGCCGAGTACGACGAAAAGCTTAAAAATGCCGACAAGGACGTGGAGGAAATTCTTTCTGAAGGCCGTAAAAAAGCCCTCTCCAGAGAGAACGAAATCGTGGCTGAAGCCAACGAGGAAGCTAAGAGAATCCGCGACAGAGCCGAGCGTGAAATCGAACTGGAAAAGAGCAAGGCCAGAGACGAACTGAAGCAGGAGATGATTACAGTTGCAGGCGCCATCGCAGGCAAGTTTGTAGCACAGTCTCTGGACGCAGATGCCCAGGCCGGGCTCATTAATGACGCACTTAATGAAATGGGTGAGGATACATGGCAAAATTAATCTCAAAAACCTACGGAGATGCACTTTTTGACCTGGCACTGTCAGGCAACAAAGTGGACGACATCTTTGAACAGTCGTCAGTGCTTCTTACCTGTGTGGATGAGAATCCGGAGCTCATTAACCTGCTTACCAATCCCAAGCTTACCAAGGAAGAAAAGCTTAATGTTGTTGAAAAATCCTTCGCGGGTACTTTTGACAACGATATAGTAGGACTTCTCAAGGTAATCGTGGAAAAAGACAGAGCAAAGGACACCGGTGCCATTCTCACACACTTTAAGAATCGCGTGTACGAATACAGAAAAACCGGTATTGTAACCGTGACATCAGCGACAGAGCTCACTGATGCCCAGAAAAATCAGATAGAGGCTAAGCTGTTGGCTACTACAGGCTACAGAAGTCTTATCACCGACTGGAAGGTAGACCCTTCTTTTATCGGAGGTATGACTATCCGTATAGGCGACAAGGTAGTAGATTCCACTGTGAAAAACAAGTTGGACAAGCTTACCAACCAGCTTAGAAAAGCAAACTAATTGAAAGGTAGGTGCTTATATCTTGAATTTAAGACCTGAAGAAATAAGTTCAGTAATTAAAGAGCAGATCAAAAATTACTCGACAAAGCTTGAAGTGTCCGAAGTGGGCACAGTAATTCAGGTTGCAGACGGTATTGCACGTATCCATGCACTTGAAAAAGCAATGCAGGGCGAGCTCCTGGAGTTCCCCGGCGAGGTGTACGGCATGGTACAGAACCTCGAGGAGGACAACGTAGGTGCAGTTCTTTTGGGTGATTCCCGCAGCATATCAGAAGGCGACACAGTAAAGACCACAGGCCGAGTAGTAGAGGTACCTGTTGGTGATGCTATGCTGGGCCGTGT
>JAZUFN010000042.1:0-4310 GCA_045640725.1 Lachnospiraceae bacterium | reverse complement strand
ACGTCCCCTTGACAATTTTTGAAATTATTCCATGGACAATGCTTCCCACTGTTCCATAAGTCCCATTATTTTTTCTTCTATCTCTGTCTTTTTATCCGTCAACTTTCTAAGCTTTACATGATCAGTAAAATATGCCGGATTTTCCAGCTCAGCGTTGACCTTCTCTCCTTCAGCTTCAAGAGCAGCAATTTCTTTTTCTATCTTGGCTATCTCGTTTTGCTTTTTCCGAATCCTAGCCTGCTCTTCTTTCTGTGCCTTCCAGTCAGTCTTACCTACAGTCTCCGCCTGTACCGGCTCTGCCACTGTGCTTGTACTTCCCAGAGTGCCTCTTTTATAAGCTGCTTCCACAATGTCTTTATGCTCAACATAATAATCATAATTGCCAATATATGGAATCAATTGATTGTCTGTCAGATCAAGTATTCTGGTGCAAGTCTTATTGATAAAGTATCTGTCATGGCTTACATAAAGCACTGTACCTTCATAATTCACCAGGGCCTCTTCCAATATCTCTTTGGACACAATATCCAAGTGATTGGTAGGCTCATCCAGCACCAGGAGATTGGCATTGGAAAGCATGAGCTTGGCCAAAGATACTCTGCCTCTTTCACCGCCGGAAAGCAGCTTAATAGGAGTAAATACTTCATCCCCAGTGAAAAGAAATGATGCCAGTACATTTCTGATATGAGTATTATCCATAAGAGGATGAGCATCTGATATTTCTTCAAAAGGAGAATTCTCAGGATCCAGCACCTGATGCTCCTGGTCATAGTAGGACATCTGCACCTTGGCACCAAAAGTCACCTTGCCGCTATCCGGCTCCACCAGCTCATTTAATATCTTCAGAATAGTGGTTTTTCCGCTGCCATTGGCGCCTATAATTGCTACTCTTTCTCCTCTTTTAATCTCGAATCCTATATCTGAAAAAAGCTTCTTATCACCAAATGCTTTGGATAGTCCCGTAACCGTAAGCACGTCATTGCCGGATTGAACTACCGGAGTAAATGTGATTCTCATATCGTCCCGTTCACTTACCGGCTTATCAATACGCTCTATCTTGTCCAGCATTTTTTCTCTGGATTCTGCTCTTTTAATGCTCTTTTCTCTGTTAAAAGATTTTAATTTTTCAATGACCGCTTCCTGATGTTTTATATCAGCCTGCTGTTTCTGCCAAGCCTTTAACCGGGCTGCCCGTACTTCCTCTTTTTTATGAGCAAAATCTGAATAATTGCCCATAAAGCACATGGCTCTTTCATTTTCAATCTCTACTACCTTGGTAACCACACGGTCCAGAAAGTATCGGTCATGGGAAATAATGAGTACTGCTCCATTGTAATTCTGTAAAAAGCCTTCCAGCCACTGGATGGATTGCATATCCAAATGATTGGTGGGCTCATCAAGAAGGATCATATCAGGCTTCATTAGCAGTAATTTGCCCAATGCCACTCTGGTCTTCTGACCTCCGGACAAAGTATTTACCTTCTGAGTAAACTCCTCTTCGGTAAAACCCAAACCTTTAAGGATACCTGTAACCTCAGATACATAAGCGTATCCGTTCATCTTATCATACTCGTGCTGAGCCAGTTCAATCTTTCTAAAAAGATCCTGAAGAGCCTCTGACTCACCATTTTCTACAGACTCTTTTTCTATCGCCTGATGCAGCCTGTTCAGCTCCTTTTCCAGCTCCGGTATACGCTTATTGGTGCCATAAAGCTCATCATATATAGTATTTACGCTATCTAAATCCTGGGTCTGTGACAAATATCCATGACTGGTATCCTTTTGAAAAGTAACAGTGCCACTGTCCGCTGCCATCTCACCCACAATTATTTTAAATAAGGTGGATTTACCGGCTCCGTTTATACCGATAATACCTGCTTTTTCATTCTCATTTACATGGAATGTAATATCCTTTAGCACAGTTTTTTCGCCAAAGGCTTTATTTACATTTGCTACTGATAAAATCATAACTTTCTTTCTAATCTTCTGCGGAATTATCAGCTTCCTCGTCTGATTCGTCCGTCTCTTCTTTCGTATTCTCCGCTGTTACCGTAACTTGTATTTTTTCAACCCTGTTTTTGTCAGTCTTTAATACCTTAAAGACAAAATGTCCGTCGGAGACTTCCTCTCCTCTTTCCGGCAGATGCTCTAAAAGACTGATAACATGGCCTGCTATAGAATCATATTCCTCTGTATCCACTGTAAGCCCCAAGGTCTCCTCCAGCTCGTTAAGATTGGTGGTACCCAGTACTTCATATACATTATCACCTACGCAAACAATGTTTTCCTCTTCGTCATAGTCATACTCATCCTTAATCTCACCTACTATTTCCTCGACCAGGTCTTCAATAGAAACCAAGCCTGCTGTGGCACCATATTCATCAATTATTATTGCCAGAGGATTGGCTGATTTTTTAAGCTCTCTAAGGAGCTCTGATGTTTTCTTGTGCTCAAAAGTAAAATATGGCTCTCTTATTATCTGACGCAGATTGAATTTTTCCCTATCTCCTTCATAGAAAAAGGCATCTTTAAGATTAACAATACCTATAATGTTGTCTATGCTGCCTTCATACACAGGAAGTCTGGTATACTTATCTTTTTTAAAAATCTCTACCAGTTCATCATAAGACGAATCCACATCTGCACAGGTCATATTGATCTTGGGTACCATAATATCTTTTGCAAAGGAGTCTCCAAAATCCACCACGTTGGTAATCATTTCATGCTCCTCTGATTCGATTATGCCTTCCTCATGGCTCACGTCCACCATAGTCAAAAGCTCGTCTTCTGTAACAGTATTCTGCTGATTGGGGTTAACTCCTCTCAGTCTGATAATGATATAAGAGATTTTCTCCACCACAAAGATTATGGGGGTTAGAACCACTGTAAGGACATAGATGCAGCCGGCATATTGCATAGACATTTTTTCAGCCTTATGGGTGGCCATGGTCTTGGGAGTAATCTCACCAAACACTAATACCAAAAGGGTAATAATACCTGTAGTAATGCCTGTAGCATAATTGCCCCAGATCTTAATGGTAAGAGAGGTGGCTATAGCGGATAAGGAGATATTGACAATATTATTGCCAATAAGTATAGCAGAAAGCATTTTACCGGGCTTTGAAATCAGCTTATCCACCTTTTTCGCCCTTTTATTGCCTGCTTCCAGCAAACTCCTTATTCTTAGTCTGTTGACTGTAGTAAGTGCCGTCTCCGCTGATGAAAAAAAGCCGGAGAGCACAAGCAATACTGCCAATACGCCTAAGGATATATAGTCACCTGCGCCTAATTCGTTCATTTGTTTATAAATAATTCCTTTCTTTGTTAATTCTCTAAAATTGTAGATACCTTGGGGATAGAAATGGTCACTGTAGTACCGCGTCCCGGAGTAGAGTAAATAGCCATCTGTGCATTACTTATAGACATTAGTCTATCCTTTACGTTGGCTATACCGATATGCTCTCTATCTTTGGAAAAAGGCTTGGTAACATCATAACCAACGCCATCATCCTCTACACAGATTTCATGAAATCTGTCATCGTCATACATGGTAATTTTTATGGTGCCCCCCTCTTCCTTGGGCTTCAAGCCGTGCTTTACCGCATTTTCCACAATAGGCTGAATGGTAAGGGCAGGTATTACAAAATCCGTATCTGCAATATAATACTCCACCTGCAGTTTATCACCATAACGATGTTTTTCCAGAGACAGATAAGTACGCACATGTTCCAGCTCGCTGGTAACAGGCACCGGAATACGTTTATTCACCGATTCGAGATTCTGTCTCAGATATCTGGAAAAACTGAGTGTGGTCTTCTTAGCCTCCTGAGGATTGCTTTCACAAAGGGAAGCAATAGTGGTCAGGGCATTGTACATGAAATGCGGCTGAATCTGAGAAAGCATAATAGCTGTTCTGCTCTCTGCCAACTCCTTCTGCTGCTTCTCAATCCTGTAGTCCTGCTCTACCTTCACGCTATAATAAATGACAAAAATAGAAAGTGTCATAGCCAGATAGCTGGCAGATACTCCATAGAATTTCCATTGAATAACACCACCGATCATGGGCACTGCGCCAAAAGCCAGAACTGCAGCCAGCCCCGCCTTAAGCATACTTTTTCCATAACGGATAAGCAGATAGATATCGAAAAAGAACATTGGAATGGATACAGCCTGGGAAATAATCCAGTACGGGCCTCGATGGTAAGTGGATGTAACAGGATCGATATAGTAAAAGTAGCCAAAAATAAGGTTCAGAAAAACTATAGCTTCCACAGCTATGGCCATAGATCCGAATGCAATTCGAAAAAGCC
>JAZUFN010000041.1:0-3575 GCA_045640725.1 Lachnospiraceae bacterium | reverse complement strand
AATGCCATTTCTCTCAATGCTTACGGTAAGCCACCCCATACTGGTCAAAAACATCAAAAGACCGTAACCTGAGTAGGTGATTATCAGATAGTTGAAATGAGCGGAGAAATCTCTGTGTATGAAAAAGAGATAGCCCACTCCTGCCAGCTGGGTCAATATCATAGCTATAATCTTAAAAATCAGCCCCGGAATAAATATTAATTCCAGCAATGTCATCAGAGCCACCAGGACTCCCGATATTACTGCTGCTCCAGTTTCATTTTCCATTATAAAAATCTCCTGTTTTTTCCTTGCAAGTCTGTCTGTTCACTACTTCGTAGGGGAACCACTCCTGAGGGAAAAGCTCCAGATACTGTTTTCTTAGGAATCTTTCATCCAAAAGCAGAATGGCCCCTTTATCTGTGTCTGTTCGGATTACCCGTCCTGCAGACTGCATTACCTTATTCATCCCGGGATATAAATAAGAGTATTCAAATCCATTGCCGTTTTTTTCGTCAAAATAGAATTTAAAAAGCTCTCTCTCATATCCCACCTGAGGCAGTCCACAGCCTACAATGACAGCACCATTCAGCCTGTCGCCCGTAAGGTCTATCCCCTCCGAAAAAATACCTCCCATAACGCAGCAGGCAATTCTGGACTCAATAGTAGCTTCCACAAATCCGTTTAGGAAGTCTTCCTTCTCATTTTCTGTCATATCACGTCTCTGCATGACAGGATCAATACCGCGAGCTGATAATACCTCTGCCACGTCTTCCATCATTTTATAAGATGGGAAAAAGACCATGTAATTACCCTTTTTAGCTCCGGTAAAATCCATTATATAGTCTGCAATTTTTTCAAATTCAGATGAATTTCTGTTTTTATAGATAGTGGAAACATCCCGTCCCACCATAATCAGTCGATTTTCTTTCTTAAAGGGTGAAGGAGCATATATGGCGTAGTCATCGCTATCGCCGCCCAGCTGCTCCTTGTAATAATTCATAGGTAGAAGCGTAGCCGAAAAAAGAATAGCCGAGAATACATTATCCATGCGTTCTCTAAGCTGTTTGGCGGGCTCCATACACATAAGCTTAAGCCTAAAATCTCCGGATGGCAGGTAATCGGAAAAAATCCTGTAATTTTCATCCAGATTCTCATAGACCTCTATAAAGGAACGGACCTTGAAAAACAGGTCCAGAGTCTCTGTTTTCCCTTCATAATTGCCGGGAAATTCGTCAAAAAAGTCCTCATACACCGACAGCAGTCTTTGCAGATTGTGATACAGTTCATCGCACTCATCCCAGACCTGAAAATCCTCACATTGACGCTTTACAGACAGCAAGCTCTTGTTGGCAGCTTCCAGATATTTTTCCAGCCGCTTATTCATGTGTCCTACCAGCCTTTTTACCAGCAGAAAATCTTCCTTCACCAGCTCAGCTGAATACATCTCTCTGGCACGCTCCACCAGATTGTGGGCCTCATCTATGAGAAAAATGTATGGCTTTTTCACACCATCCGCAAAAAAGCGTTTTAGGGATGCTCTGGGGTCAAAAGCATAGTTATAATCACAGATTACTGCATCTGTCCACAAGGACACATCCAAACACATTTCAAAAGGACATACCTGATACCTTTCAGCATAATCAAAAATCGCATCTCTGGTAATATTTTCCTGCTCATTTAAAAGAGCAAAAACACAGGCATTTACTCGATCAAAATGTCCCTTAGCCCTGGGACAGGCTACGGGATTACATTCCGGCTTCTCTAAAATACAGCTCTTTTCCTTACTGGTGATCGTCACAAATCGAAATCTTAGGCCTCCTGACGTCAGCAATGAAAAGGTATCTTCAGCCACCGTTCTGGCGATAGTTTTAGCTGTTAGATAGAAAATCTTTCCGGCCTTTTTTTCTCCAATGGCATGCACAGCGGGAAAGACTGTAGAAATAGTTTTGCCTACTCCGGTAGGCGCTTCTATAAACAAACGCCGCTGGCGTAAAATGGTCTTGTATACTCCTGCAACTAAATCTTTTTGTCCCGGACGGTATTCAAAAGGAAACTTAAGCTCTTTTATGGAAGCGTCTCTTTTTTTCTTCCAGTCCGCTTCCCAAAAAATCCATTTTGAATACTCTTTGACTACAGACTGCAACCATTCGCAAAGTTCAGCGACTTTATATTCATAATTATATCTGACAATATTTTCTTTTTCTATGGTGGCATAAGTCATCTGAACACCAATAGTCTCCAGTGCCTCCTGTTCCCCATAAATAGCAGCATAACATTTAGCCTGTGCCAGGTGTTCCGGTACAGGCTCTGATAAATGTTCCACATCTGCTAAGCTGGTCTTAATCTCATCAATTCTTGTGACAGTACCGGTCAGAAGCTCTTCAGTCTCTATACCGTCCGCTCTGCCTTCCAAGGTAAGGAGTATGGCCAGATCGTCTTTTTCCAGCAGAAAATCTTTTTTTAAGGCTACTTCTGCTCTATAGCCCGGTCCCATGCTTTTTTGAATCTTGCGATGGAGGGAAGCCCCCTCCTGCATGGCATCTGTATCCGTATGCGAATGAGAAGAGTCAATATCGCCGGATCTCAATATGAATTCCACCAGATCTCTGACGGATATTGACTGCTTTTCATAATCCATAATAAACTCTAATCAAGGTGTAGCATCCGGAGTCACATTTGGCTCCGGTGTGACTGTTGGTACCGGTGTTGGTGTATTGGTAGGCCTAATAGGTGGTGTAACTATAGGCCTTCTTGTAGGCGCTAAAGTCGGTGTGGCCGTAGGCATAGCCGTACTTGTAGGATATGGCGTAAACGTAGCTGTAGGCGTAGGAGTAGGTGTAGGAGTCTCCGTAGGTCTCAGCGTAGGCGTAGGCCTCAACGTAGGCGTAGGGGTAGGGGTACCCGTAATAAGCTCATACCATAAAGTTCCGGGAGTGACCGTTGGTAAAGGACTAAGAGTAGGCGTAGGTGTATAATAGCCTGCCCACTTCGTAGGTCTTGGAGTATCGGTCGCCTGAATCGTCTCTGTAGGTGTAGGAGCAATAGGCGTATTTGTCGGGCTGTTTACCGGAGTAGGCTTTACTGCCTGTGTAGGCTTGACTGCCTGCGTAGGCTTCTGTCCTCCACTGCTACCGCTGCCTGAGCCTGCATTAGGTGTAGGAGTATGGGTCTGATTTTCCCCGGGCGCCTGGGTAGGATTCGACTCCGGAATAGTGCCAAAACTGTCATCATCCCTGCCTATACCTCCCAAACCGCCACCGCTACCAGGTTCTTCTACTTCCACTTGTATAATCCGGAAGGTAGGCGTAGGGGTACTATACCTGTTTACAGGCGCCTTGTTTGCAGTAGCCCCGCAGGCCTCGGCAAACAAAAAGGCTATAGTAAGCACCTCTGCCACCACTATTTTATTCACTGTATTCTTTCTCATGTCATATCCTCATTTCAAGGCATAGTAGTGTTAGCATCTAAATAGTACAAAATATAATGAGATATTCCCTTAAAGTGTTGTATAATCTACAAGAGGAGGTAACTCATTATGTCACGACAGAAACCCCATCACACCAAGCAGTTCAAGTTGGATGCTATCAACTATC
>JAZUFN010000040.1:0-9375 GCA_045640725.1 Lachnospiraceae bacterium | reverse complement strand
CAATAGTAAAATAATAAAAAAACTTATAAAATATATTGGCTTTGAGTCTGCCAAAGCATTTATATCCCTCTTGTTGGCAGCCGCTACAGTAGCCTTTACACTTTACATTCCGGTACTTACAGGTAAAACCGTAGATGCCTGTATTACAGCCGGGCAGGTGGATTTTGACCTGGTGAAGACTACCATAATGCAGATATTGATATGCATGGCTTTATCAGCTGTATGTCAGTGGCTGATGGCACTATGCAATAATTCCATTGCATATCATACGGTACAGAGGATCAGAGATGACGCTTTTAACAAGATTGCACGTCTTCCCATTAATTATTTTGACACTCATGCTCAGGGAGACATAGTCAGTCGTATTATGGCTGATGTGGAACAGCTGTCAGATGGACTGCTGATGGGCTTTACCCAGGCCTTTACAGGTGTTTTGACCATACTGATTACCCTGATATTTATGCTGCTGTTGAATCCCATCATTACCATAGTGGTAGTGGTGCTGACGCCTCTGTCCCTTTTTGTTTCTTCTTTTATTGCCAGACATACTCATGATATGTTCAAGCTGCAGTCAGAGACAAAAGGAGAGCAGACTGCACTTATAGATGAGATGATTACCGGACAAAAAGCGGTAAATGCCTATAATCAAAAGGATGAGGAATGTGCACGCTTTGATGAGATAAATAAGCGTTTGGCAGCTTGCTCCATGAAGGCTACCTTCTATTCATCCCTGGTCAATCCTTCTACCAGATTTGTTAATTCCTGTGTTTATGCCGCAGTAGGCATATTTGGTGCTATTTTCGCCATTTCAGGAGGCATTACCGTAGGAGAGCTTTCAGCCTTCCTGTCCTATGCCGGACAGTATACAAAGCCTTTCAACGAGATATCGGGAGTGGTAACGGAGCTGCAAAATGCCATTGTTTGTGCAGGCCGTGTATTTAGCTTTCTGGAAGAAAAAGATATGGTAGATGTGGATAAGGATATTGATGCTGCTCCTGTGGAGCAGGAAGGAAATCCCTTGGTTTCCATTGACCATGTAGCTTTTTCCTATCTGCTTGAAAGACCACTTATTACTGATTTTTCATTAGATGTTTTTGAAGGACAGAAGATAGCGATAGTAGGCCCCACCGGCTGCGGTAAGACTACTCTTATCAACCTGCTCATGAGATTTTATGATGTTAAAGAGGGGGCTATCAGGCTGAATGGCCGGGATATCCGGACTATTGAGAAAAAACAGCTGAGAGAAAATATTGGCATGGTACTCCAGGATACTTGGCTAAAGACCGGGACCGTGAGAGACAATATTGCCATGAACAAGCCCAATGCAACAGAGGAAGAGATAATAGAAGCCGCAAAAAAAGCCCATGCCCACAGTTTTATCAAGCGCTTACCTGAGGGCTATGACACAAAAGTGGGAGAGAAGGGCGTGCAGCTTTCCCAGGGCCAGCAGCAGCTGCTTTGCATAGCCAGAGTAATGCTGGTGCTGCCACCGGTACTTATTCTGGATGAGGCTACATCCTCTATTGATACCCGTACAGAAATAAGAATTCAAAAGGCATTTAATGAGATGATGAAGGGGCGTACCAGCTTTGTGGTGGCCCATCGCCTGTCTACCATTATGGGTTCCGACAAGATTATCGTTATGAATGCGGGCAATATCGTGGAAATTGGTAATCATCGTGAGCTTATGGCTAAAAACGGTTTCTACGCTGATTTATATAATTCGCAGTTTTAATAAGCTTAAAAAGGGCCTTTTCTTGGCTACAACATTAAAATGCTGTGGCAGAGAAAAGGCCTTCTTATTTTATTTGTCTTTATCGCCCTTGGCCTTATCTCTCTGGACCTTCATGAGGTAATTGGCCAGCTTTTTGTTGTTCTCAGAGAATTGGCAGCCATATATTATTTTGGGACTATTTTCAACTTCCTGGGTGCGCACGATCTTACCTGTGACATTTATAGTAGAGCGGTCAGGAAGAGGCACACTAAGGCGTACTGTACGCCCTACCTCGAAAAGCTCTTCGCTAAGAAAAGCAAAGCCTGTTTCGGATATATCCTTTACCACGAAATGTTCCTGCTTGGGGCCTGAGTGTGTAAAGTGGGTGATAGGCATGGAATCGCCGAAAAATACACGGAAATTATTACGACGATTTACTATCTCCGCCTCACCAATAAGCTCGGCAGCGTGGAAGATTTCACCGCCGATTTTTACAGGCTTGATTTTGATATTGCGCCAACAGTAAAATGTTTGATCTCGGGTAGTCGACAAATCTACTGTACAATTATCGGAAAAGCCCAGGAGCTTGCCATTGGCATAGATTGGCTGTAACAACAGAAGATTTTTATGGACCGTGGCACTTTCTGTACTGAAATTCCTTTGCTCTCCCTGATAATGGACTTCAATCGATATGGACATTTCGGGTTCAAAATCCTGAATGTTCATGGGGAATAATCATTCTCCTTCTGGTATTTTATAATGATTCCATAATAACATATACTAAATATAGCGTTTTTGACATTTTATATCAATAGGGGTTTCTAAAAATAAAAGAAAGTTTTTGTTGTTATTATATTATCAATGTGGTAAAATTCATTAGGCGTAATAAGCATATTTTTGGTAAGTTTTTGGTAAGTTTTAATAAATATATGGAGGTGCGTAAAATGCGTGCACACTATGAGATACTTCTTCAGGATGCAGAGAAGAGAAGCCGTAAATCTATGAGATTTCAGTGTCTGGATAAGGACAGTATAAAGTATGGCGGCTTTTTTGATTCAAAGAATATTATTCAGCCTAAATTCGCTATTTACAGGGTGGTCAATATGGCTGCCTGCTATATGAATCCTGAGTCGGAGCTCTACAAAGACGGCATGCTCTACGAGAGGATTCTGCTGGGCCTTGATTATATTAAGCGTGAGCAGAGAGAGAATGGCACCTTTGATCTGGTAGACTGCAATTTCTATTCCGGTCCCGATACTGCTTTTTGCATAAAGAGGCTGCTTCCGTTTTACAAGTATGTACTTAAGCATCCTGAGGCACCGGCAGCTGCGCTTTTCAAAGAAAAGCTGACTGAGATTATACATGCCGGTATGGATGGTATGGTATATGGAGGCTTCCATACTCCCAATCACCGCTGGGCTATAGCGTCTAACCTGCTGGAGGGCTACAGACTTTTTGGTGAAGAAAAGTATAAGACCAGGGCTATGGAGTATCTGGTGGAGGGCATAGACTGTACCAAGGATGGTGAGTACGCTGAGCGCTCCGCAGGTAATTATAACCGTATCAATAACGATGCTATGATTACCGTAGGAGAGATACTGGAGGATCGTCAGTATACTGAGTGTGCCATCAGAAATCTCAATATGATGCTGACATATCTGGAGCCGGATAATTCTATTTTTACCAATAATTCCACCCGACAGGACAGGGGAGTTAAGGTATACCCCAGAGATTATTACTTTGAGTATCTTCATATGGGATATAAGGAGAAAAATGACACTTTCCTGGATGCTGCCAATTATATTATGGAGCTCAATAAGAAGCTGGAGCATTTTCCGGAATTCCTGATTAATTTTATGCTTTATCCTGAGCTTATAGAGTTTGAGCACGATGGATGTAAAATACCTACATCCTATGACCGCTTTTATGAGGAGTCGCAGATAGTTCGTTGCAGAAAAGACAGCTATTCTTATACTATTATAAATAACGCCACCAATTTTGTCTGGTTCCAGCATGGAGACCTCTGCATGAGTCTGAAGCTGGGGGCCAGCCTCTGCGAGCACAGAGCCTTTAAGAGTGAGAGTCTGGTAAAGACAGCAGCAGGATACGAGATGAAGCAGACCATGAGAGGCTGGTATTATCTGCCTTTCGGCAAGTCTGTAGGTACCACTGACTGGTGGGCTATGGACAATCCCAATACCCGCGAAAAGCTTACAGGAGACAATCTGAATCTTAATTTTGATGTAAAGATTACAGAGATAGAAGATGGCCTCAGCGTAAATATTAAGGTCGGAGGAGTAGACAGAGCGCCTCTTCGTCTGGAGCTGGCTTTTGACGCAGGCTGTGAGATTATGTCTCCTTATTACAATGTAGAGGGCTTGGCAGGAGAGTGTATTGTAGCCAAGGAGGGCATGATTACTGCCAATCGTGGCAATTACGCTATAGAGGTAGGCCCTGCATTCCACGACCATGATTTTGTGGCAGGCAAGTTTGGCTCTGAGGGGCGCAATCCTCATTGCTTCACTGTATATTTTACTGATACCACTGAATTTGAGAGGACTATTACCATAAGAGCTATTGATAGTGTAAGATACTAAAAGAACATGATTTAATCCGGGCTTTATGGATTGTTAATGGATATTGAGTCTATAAAAGTATAAAATGCAGACAGCGGTGTGGCTGTCTGTTTTTTACTTGACAATACATGAATGCATATTTATAATAAATAAATTCCATTTTATTTAATATTTATGCACCGGAGGGGCTGATGACTATGAACGACGAGATTAAAAAAGGACTGATTGGCAAGCATTTTTTAACGCTTAAGGATTTTTCGGCAGATGAAATTTTATACATGATTGATCTGGCGGCTGAATACAAGGAGAAGAAAAAGGCAGGTAAACTGCATGACACCCTTAGAGGCAAGAATATTGCGCTTATTTTTGAAAAGACCAGCACCCGTACCAGATGTGCTTTTGAAGTGGCAGCCCATGATCTGGGTATGAATGCCACATATTTGGATCCTTCATCTTCTCAGATAGGGAAAAAGGAGTCTATTGCCGATACAGCCAGGGTTTTGGGACGTATGTTTGACGGTATTGAATACAGAGGCTATGGTCAGTCTATTGTAGAAGAACTGGCAAAATATGCGGGAGTTCCCGTATGGAACGGATTGACCAATGAATATCACCCTACACAGATGCTGGCTGATATGCTGACCCTCAAAGAACATAAAGGCGAACTTAAAGGAAAAAAGTTTGTATATATGGGCGATGCGCGTTATAATATGGGTAACTCTCTTATGATAGTATGTGCAAAGCTTGGACTGCATTTTGTGGCTTGTGCTCCTAAAAGATATTTCCCCGATGAAAAGCTGGTGGCAGAATGCCTTGAATATGCAAAAGAGTCCGGTGGTTCCGTAACGTTGTCCGAAGATGTTATGACCGCTACCAGGGATGCAGATGTTATCTATACAGATGTTTGGGTATCTATGGGTGAGCCTGATTACATCTGGGAAGAGAGAATAAAGGACCTGACACCTTATAAGGTTACTACCAAAGTTATGGAGAATGCAGGAAAGAATGCTCTTTTCATGCACTGTCTTCCTGCTTTCCACGATCTTAAGACAAAGATCGGTAAGGAAATGGGAGAAAAGTACAATTTCTCAGAGCTGGAAGTAGAAGATGCTGTATTTGAATCTGCCAATTCCGTAGTATTTGACGAGGCAGAAAACAGAATGCATACCATTAAGGCTGTTATGGCGGCTACTCTTGGAGCATAAAATGAAAAAAATCCTGGAGCTCCTTAAAAATAAGGAGCTGATCAATTCTTTTCTCAATGTTTTTCTGGGGATACTGATGCTGGCGTCCCTGGTAGTATATGGCCTTACAGGCAGTGGCTTCTGGCTCTGTCCTGTAGTCGTTTTCGGCGCCTTACTGAATGTGTCTCAGGGAATGCGCTTTTACAGAGATAAGAAGAGACGCAGTATGGGGCTTTCCATGATTATGCTGGGGATGATTATCATTGTTATAGTGATAGGGTTGGTAGCTGCTACAGGTGGTGAAATTTTTCGATAGGAGTTAACCGAATGAAAGAAGAAAACGTACTCTGCGCTGCATCTTCCTATGATCAGAAATACTACTTTAATAACAGATTTTCCAGCCTGCCTCAGCCTGTGCAGGATGAGTTGCACATTGCATGTGTTATTTTTACCAACGATGTTGGCGGCTATATATCCCTCTTTTTTGAGGATGATGGCACACTTATGATAGATGCGGGCTGTGATGACGGGGACTATCTCTATGATGAGATTGGCTCAGGCCTTTTGTCCAGGAAGCTGCAGAGAGAAAAACAGGAATTGTTTGAGCAGCTGGAGCTGTACTATAAGGTTATGATTTTAAAACAGGACGTAGATTCATTAAGCGGAAAGGAATAAGCAGCGGGACATGTTATTTGCAGTAGATGTGGGAAATACCAATATTACATGTGCGGTAATGAGCGGGCTGGAGACTACCTGCACTTTCCGTATGACTACCAAAAGCCCCCGTACTTCAGATGAGTACGGTGTGCTTATTTCTGAGATATTAAGAGAACGTAAGATAAAGAAAAGTGACATTACCGATGTCATTATTGCATCAGTAGTGCCGGGAGTAATGCATTCTCTGGGCAATGGTATTGTTAAATACCTGGACAAGCGCCCATACATAGTAGGAGAGGGTACCAAGAGCGGCATTAAAATCGGCACCCCCAATCCCAAAGAGGTGGGGGCAGACAGAATAGTGGATGCTGTAGCAGCCTATGAGCTTTATGGTGGGCCTGTTATAGTATGTGATTTTGGCACAGCCACTACCTATGATCTGATTACGGAAGATGGGACGTTTGCGGCGGGCATTACTTCACCGGGACTTCGTATGTGTGCCAATGCCCTGTGGAATGATACAGCCAAGCTGCCTGAGATTGAGATAGCCAAGCCTAAGTCTATTCTGGCTACCGAGACTATTAGCTCTATGCAGGCCGGTCTGGTATACGGTTATATAGGTCAGACTGAGTATATCATTAAAAAAATCAAAGAGGAATCAGGGCTGTCTCAGGCTAAAGTGGTAGCTACGGGAGGCCTGGGAAGGTTGATAGCAGAGTCTACCGACAGCATTGAGATTTATGACCCGGATCTTACCATGAAGGGTCTTAGCCTTATTTATGAGAAGACAGTAAAATCAAGAAAAAAGTAGTATGAAAATTAAAATCGGAAGTATAGAAACAGAAAATCTGTTTTTAGGTCCTATGGCAGGAGTCACCGATATGCCTTTCAGGGTAATCTGTAAGGAAATGGGCGCAGGTCTTGTATGCTCAGAGATGGTAAGTGCCAAAGGGATTCTATATCATAACAGAAATACAAATGAGCTGCTGACCGTCGATGAATTTGAGCGGCCGGCAGCTATTCAGCTTTTTGGTTCAGACCCGGAGATCATGGGGCGTGCAGCCTATGAGATTAAGGACAGGAATTTTGATATTCTGGACATAAATATGGGGTGTCCTGTGCCAAAGGTAGTGAACAATGGGGAAGGCTCGGCACTTCTTAAGCATCCGGAGCTTATAAGAGAAATAGTGCAGGCTGTAAAGGAAAATGTAAATAAGCCTGTTACAGTCAAGATAAGGAAAGGCTTTGCCCGCACTGATGACAGTTGTGTGGAGGCTGCGCTGGCTGCGGAAAAGGGCGGGGCAGACCTTATAGCGGTGCATGGCAGGACTCGTGAAGAATTTTATTCAGGTACTGCAGATTGGGATGCCATTAAGAGGGTAAAGGAGGCTGTCTCCGTGCCTGTTGTAGGTAACGGAGATGTTAATTCTCCTGTGAAAGCAAAGGAAATGCTTGAAAAAACAGGCGTAGATGGTATAATGATTGCCCGAGGCGCTCAGGGCAACCCCTGGATTTTCAGCCGGGTGAAGACATATCTGGATACAGGTGTACTTATTGAAGGCCCTGATATCACGGAAAGAGTGAATATGGCTCTTAGGCATGGCAGGGATCTGATTGCTTTTAAGGGAGAGTATACAGGTGTGCGGGAGATGCGTAGCCATCTGGCATGGTATATGTCAGGCTTTAAAGGAGCATCACTCTTAAGAAATAAAGTGAATTACATAGAATCCTATGAGCAGATGGAAAAAATGCTTATGGATTATTTAAACGAGGTTTGTTAGTGGGTAATTTTTTTAGAACAATTGGTGAAACAGGCACAAAAATAGGGAAAAAGATTGGTGGCGATAATATCAGTATTTTTGCCTCTCAGGCCACCTTCTTTTTGTTGCTGTCATTTTTCCCGTTTCTTACATTTTTGCTGACATTACTTCAGTATATACCTATTGATTACAATACAGAGTTTATTAAAAGTATCGTGAATTCCATGCCATCAGAGATTAATGCGCTCTTGGAAGGCGTGGTAGGAGAGATAGAAGCCAAGGCCAACGGCGCTGTCCTTTCCGTATCTGTTATTTTATTCCTGTGGTCTGCCAGCAACGGAATGCTGGCACTTAAGACCGGCCTGGATCAGGTAGATGGTGAAAAGGGAAAAAGAAACTATTTTTATACCAGATTCATTTGTACTCTGTATACATTGCTTCTGGTAATAGTTATTATCTTTACCATGGTGCTTATGGTCTTTGGTACTTCCATTGCCAGATTTGTAGAGAGCAATCTGCCTTCCTTTATTGATGCTACCAGATTCATTCTTTCTATGAGATTTTTATTTTCCGGTGTATTGCTCATGCTTTTCTTCCTGATGCTTTATACCCTTTTGCCACATACGAAGAAGAATTTCTTTACCTGTCTTCCGGGGGCTATTATTTGCACTGCGGGATGGTTGGGATTTTCCTTTATTTTTGGTATATATGTATCTAATTTTTCCAATTTTTCCTATATGTACGGAAGCTTGGCAGCCATAGTCATCAGCATGCTGTGGCTAAGAGTACTTATGACTATATTTTTCTTTGGAGCAGAGGCCAATTTTGCTTTCAGGACTCCTGAAGTAAGACTTATGTTTGCTGCTGCTTTTATGAAGATTTTTAAGAGAAAAGGCAGGTACGATAACGCCAAACTGATTCAGAAAAGAAAAAAATTAAAAAACATGTAATAGTACTTGCATTTTCAATAAACACATAGTATAATCGCACAATACGATTTACTGCTTTACTGCGGTGAAGGTTGAAAAGCAAAATAAACCCGGAGGTTATTATATGGACAGAAAGTATAAAGTTGGCGTTCTTGGCGCTACAGGCATGGTTGGACAGAGATTCATCTCTCTTCTTGAGGATCACCCCTGGTTTACGGTTACTACAGTGGCAGCCAGCCCTCGTAGTGCAGGTAAGACCTATGCAGAGGCAGTGGGTGACAGATGGAAGATGACCACACCTATGCCGGAGGCTGTAAAGAACCTTGTGGTACTTAATGTAAATGAAGTAGAAAAGGTAGCAGCGCAGGTGGATTTTGTACTTTCCGCTGTAGATATGACTAAGGACGAAATAAAGGCTATTGAAGAGGCTTACGCGCGTACTGAGACTCCTGTTGTGTCCAACAATTCCGCTCACCGCTGGACAAAGGACGTTCCTATGATTGTACCTGAGTTGAATCCTGAGCATCTGGAGCTTCTTGATGTGCAGAAGGCTCG
>JAZUFN010000039.1:0-4032 GCA_045640725.1 Lachnospiraceae bacterium | reverse complement strand
CACAGAACGACATGGCTACGATCCGACTTCCCTGTCTTATTCAGCACTTCTGCGGCTATCTCTGCACCCGTCCGGTGGTCTGTATCTTTCGGTTTTTCTTTAATCAGATCGGCATACCTTAAATTCAGGGCCTTATTCTGTCCCCGGTAATATAAGGTGTCGGAAACATAAACACGGTATGCAAGAGTATCAAGGTGTTCCTTTAATTTTGCTCTTACATACCGTGTGAATGATCTTATATCTCTCCGCCCTCTGTACTCTCCGTAGCAGAGCCAGAAGATGTGCTGCCCTTCTTCTGTCCCTGCGACTGAAAAACCTCTACAAGCTCCGAATCTTTAAGCAGTAATGCCAGATCACTTACTATCTGCGGAATCGTCAGCTCCAATTCTGAAACCTCGCATCCGTGGAGTGCTGCCAGCAGCTCCATTAAAGAGCCTTTGTGCTTTTTCAGGACTACTTTCGCTATTTTGAGAGGCGCTTTCCCCTCTTTTCGCATCTTCTGAATCTCTTTGTCAGAAAATATCTCTGTGGCAGGCTCTATAAGGTCTGCCAGAAGGTCAAGCGCATCTTCGTTCTTGTATTCAGATATCTTTTTCATGTATCTCCTTACTGCTTGATGTAGATTTCAAAGGGAGGCTTTGTCTGTGCAGCCATTGAATAATGACCGGTATAGTTGAAAGCGAACTCACCCTTCGCCTTGTCTGTGGTCTTGATCTGGAAGCCATCAGAGGAAAGAGCGTTCAGGATATGAACAGCTACATAGCTGCCATCCTTGTTGCCGTAATCACCAATCCACCATTTATCCTTGAAATCCTCAACGGTAAGATCCTGTCTGGGCTGAACCTTTGATACCAGGAACTCGTAGTAATCTGTATCAGGATCAAAAGCGTCACCCTCGAACTTCTCATATACTCCATCATCAGACAGGGTGTAATATGTCTTACCCTCTGACATGGTTTCATCAGCAGTTTTCTTGTAAAGCTTCTCGATATCTGCGGCAGCAGTCAGGTCTTTTGCACCCTCTGCATCTACTGTGAGAAGGGTTCCGGACATTGTGGCTTCCCAGCTGTCCAGTCTCTTCAGCTCCAGCATATTCTTAGGACAGTTATCAATGTCCTCGCCGTAATCGGAGAATGTAGGCTTTGCAGCGATTGTTACACCGCCTTTTGTGGCTCCCACAAGACCCTCAATTTCCTCGGTCTCGATATCGAATTTATTCGCAAGAACACCTGCATTTATCTGCAACTTTTCAAATGTATCAACAGGAATCTGTGTAAACTTCATTGTTTTTGCCTCCTATAAGGTGTCAAACATAAGATTCATCACGGTATATTTCCTCTTTATGGCCCTGTCAGCCTCATCATTCAGGCTTGTCCAGTTACCGGGGAAAAATACTGTGATAATACCTTCATCACAATTAAGGCGATAGCCACCGCCTATTTTTCTGGTAATTTCTCTTGCTTTTTCATTCGGGATAGCTTCGCTCTCTGTCCTGTACCACAGATTTACAGTAATAGGTACTATCTGCTGACCCCACCAGTTTGATGTAATATTCTCGTAGGTCAGCCAGGGGAAAACAGTCTCTTCCGGCACCCCATTTGAGGGATAAGCAGGAATGTCAAAAGAGGAAAAGAACTCATATATAGCCTGCGTTGCTGTCATAGATCAGTAAGCTCATAGCTTTCCGCTTCAGCTTTGCTGATATCAAATGTAGCCATTGCAGGGCTTACCACATCACCTGTGGGCTTTGTGATACGGAAATACCGTCCATCAGATACCCTCTTTATCACATCGTGATATTCCAGAGTGACTGATTTATTCACTGCCACAGAGTAAGTGACCTTATTCCCCTGCTTTTCTGCCTTTATTGCATCAGCTATAGCGCCAAGCGCTCCACCTGTATCAAGTGCCGCTTTGATGGCAATTCCCTCTTTCCAGGTGGTAATACTTCCACCCTCACCATCAGGCACCCTTTCTCTTTCCATCAGGACAAAATCGTCCATCATCCGCTCGTACAGTCTCATATCTGTTTCCACTCTTTGAAAAAGTCCTTAAACTGCGCCTGCCATGTGGGAATAGTGCCATCAGCTCCGCTCTGCAGGCTGTAGCTGTAACCACCGTATGACTCTGACGCAAATACTCCATTTTCCATCATCGCACTGCGCCACTTTGCGTAGTGTTCCACTTCCGGAAGCTTATTAAGTATCGCTTTTGGAATTGCCAGCGCTATTACTGCGCCGGTAAAAGTTTCATCTTTAAGCTCTGTGGCAGGATAGCAATATACTCCATCGTTCAGAATGGAGTCTTCTATCTGAAAATACTGTCCTTCCAGTATCGGCAGTTCTAAAGTACCGTCCTTTATCTCAAAGGTCCCTTCTATCCTGCCTATGCTGAAATGCCTGTTCCTCAGATATCTCAATATTTCTTCAAGCATGACTATCACCAAAATTTTTCAAAGGTGCAGACATAAAAGCCTGCACCCAAGGAGAAAAATGTATTTATGAAAAAAAGCAGTACACCTCTAATTATGGTCCGGCTACTACAGCAGGCATGGTGTTGGAAGAGCCAACAGTTACCACTGCAATACCGTCAAGGTACTCAGCCCAGAGCTTCATACCCATGATAGCGAATACATCGCCTGTTGCTCTGCTGTAATCACCTTCTGCATGGAAGCCAATCAGATTGGTCTCGCCTGCTACAGTGTAGGACAGACCCAGCTTTGCGTAATCGCTGTCTGAAGGGTCGATGTAATACAGGTCAATATTCTCTGCAGGTACTGCAATAACAGTCTTTGCAGGTATCTCTGTATCAGGAAGCAGGAAAAGGGTTGAGTAACCCATAAAATCCTTTACATACTGCAGCCCGAAAGCAGACTGGATAGTAATCTGCTGGTCTCCGAGCCAGTCATACAGATCCATGATGTTCGCAAAGCCAACCACCTCTGAAACGGTCTTGTGCATCTTTGCAAACTTATCAAGTACAGCGCCCTTTGCAATAGCGAGAGCACGCTGCCATGTTTTCTGAGTACCTACAAGAGAACCAGTCTTCAGGAAAGTATAGAATCTGTTCATTACCATTGAGGTAAGCTCAATAAGGAACTGATCGTCTGTCTTCTCAACAGCTACTTCAGCGCCGTACTTGTTTACTGCCTCAATAGATACAGACTTCGCATACTTCTCGAAATCAATATCATCGTAAGAAACAGGCTCTACCTGGAACTCGGTGAAAGGGATCTCCTCGCCTTCGCCAACGCTTGCACCGCCCTGAAGTGAAGATGACTTCATGCTGGCCTTGTAAGATACAAGCTTTGTACCGGGAGCCTTTCTGATGGGACGCATAATGCCGAGGATAGTTCTCAGCGCATCCCAGTTGTCATTAAATCTTGTTACAAAATCTACCTCTCTGGCATTTACAGTAATGTCAGAAGCGGTTGTTAATCCTGCTTTAGCTGCCATAGCTTACTCCTTTACTGCTGGAACGCATCAATATTTTCCGCAATGGCCTTCTGTCTGGCAGAACTGTCCAGCTTATATCTGCCATGCTCATCTTTTGCGAAAATCTCTTCCTTTGTCATTTTTCCACCGCCTTCATTAGAGGGTGGATTGGGTGTTTTTGCACCGAACAGGCTTGATGTAGTGATGAAATCAGCCCATTCTGTCTTGATGCTTTCTGTCAGCTTGTCAGCGTTTCTAAGGCTTCCATCCTTGTTAAGTTCCAGACTGTCAATGTCAGATACCTTCATAATGGCTGCCAGGCGCTTCTCGCTAACCCCTGCATCTGTAAGCAGCTTCTTATAGGCTTCTTCTTTTGCCCCGTATGCTGCTTTGTTCTCCTGATCCTGCTTGTAGGCTTCAAAAGCAGAGTGTTCTTTCTCATACTTTTCCTGCCATTCAGTATCATCTGCGGATGCTTTCAGCTTTTCATATTCCTTCTTTAAGTCGGAATACTTTTCCGCATCCTCTTTAAATCCATCTCTCTGTGCTTTGAGAGCGTCTGTAGTGTCTGTGTGGGCTTCGATAACTGCAGTAATCT
>JAZUFN010000038.1:0-10293 GCA_045640725.1 Lachnospiraceae bacterium | reverse complement strand
CTTATGATTTTCCTCACCCTGTACTGCTTCCATTGTGAGGATATTAGGATATGTCCTGTACTCACCACCGGGTCTCACGCAACCATGATATAAAAGCATCAGATGGTATTTTGCTGCCACTTCAGCCACATTTTGCATAGTCATCATTACATTACAATCATCACTTTCAAAATAATCGGTCTTCAGTCCCACTACCCCTGCCGCAGCCCAGGCTGAAAAAAGCCTTTCCATATCTGCTTTTGTCTTTATATCCCTGTAGTTTACCCAAACAAAAAGTCCAACATTTTTTTCAGCTGCGTAGCTGCAGATTTCCGGCAGTCGATCCTCAAAATTTCTCCAGTAAGCATCCATACAGACATATTCCCAGCCCTGGGAAGATGCAAAATCTATATAGTTAACATGAGTAGAGTATCTGCCCTGTGTGCTGTCCGATGACCACCAGCTCCAGGCTACTTTTCCGGGCTTAATCCAGCTTGTATCCGCAAACAATGCCTCTGAAGGTGCCGGATTCAGGTTGGCTATGATGTCACTGGTAACAAAGGCATTTATGTCATTTGAAATAATCACCACTCTCCATGGAGTATCAAATACATTGTTAGTGGCCACTGTTTGAATGCTTAAATGTCCCGGCTGATCCAGCTCGCCCGTAGCCTCGTGAGCCGGGTCTCGTTTTAGGCCGAAAGTCCAATCCATCCCCAGATCGCCGCCTGTGGTTTTCAGAGCACTGGCACAGTATTGTCCATCATTGTTAAAGACTGCGGCTTCTGTTACCAGACAGTAATAATCCCCATCCTGTACCAAAAGCGGTGTAGACAAGGTGGAGGCCAGAGATTTGAAGGAATTGGCAGACCTTCTTATGTATTCACCTTCATAGGTCGCATTAGATGCAAAGGACCAGGTAGTAATACTCGGTAAAAAACGAAGCTCTGAAAGCTCATTTTTCACACTGATTTTATCTGTACTGCCGTATTTTACGTCTTCATATCTGTAGGCTATTCCATCATCATACGCTCTGAGAGCCAGCACAAAGCTTCCCTTTTCCCCTGTCAGGGTAACTCTTGTTTCTACACAGTGATTAAGGCCTTTAGCAAAGCCTCCCGCTATATTATCATAAGTTTCGTTGATCTCCTTTGTGGCAATATCAGTCACTTCCAGCCCCTGAAAAAGCTCGCCTTCGTAGAAAACAAAGCCCAGACGTGAATTTTCCACAATGACCTTACCGTCTGCCGTAACATTATAGTAAAAGGCCTTTTTGTCATCTTTCAAAAGACTTATTTTAAGCCTGCCTTCCGGTGCTTTAACCTCCAGTACTTCTGTAAGCTTTTCTCCGTCTTTATACCGGGACAGGTCTGCCACATAGCTGCTGGTCATCTCATTGTAATTCAGACTGCCCGTAGAAAAATCCCACCTGTCGGCAGGCTGGGCTTCTGCCAGCTCATCTGCAGTCACTGCTCTGTCATAGAAGCGAATATCCGTTACCGAGCCCTTGTAATCATTGCAATCAGCATAAACAGAATTGCCGAAGCTTACATTTACATACTGCTTCAGCAGATTTTGCCCTCCTGTATAGCTTCCGAAAAGGTATTCCAATGTGGATTTAATATTGCCTTCTTCTGACTTTTCCTCACTGTATACCAGCTCGATACCATTAGCAAAGACCTTAAATCCGTCTTTACTTACAGAGAAAACCACCTCTGTCCATTCATTGGCAGAAAAAGAAGAAGTAAGGCCGGTATATCTGGTCTTATGTCTTCCGGGCTCTGCATAGGCCAGATCATCCTTGGATCCGCCATTATTGTAAGTAGCGATGGGATTATAGACACCAGCGATAGTCCTGCCTCCCGCAAAAATCCTAACGGTTCCGTCTGCAGACAAGCTTATCTCCGGTGCATCTCTCCAGTACTGATCACCTACAGAATAGCCACAAAGATTCGCCTGGAAAATCCTGGCATTAGCGTTTACGCCCTCATCATTTTTCACGCGAAAAGCGATGGTAAAGCCTTCGGTCACGTCACTAAAAATATCATCAGGCAATTCCAGATATCCGTCAAAGCCTTCAAAATGCACTGCATTAGCCAGAAGCTCCTGATGATATTTAAGCTTAACATCCCTTTCCCACAGCACTGCCTTGCCGCCCTTATCCCCCAGGCCGGTAACGGTAGTCCCACTATAATCTTCTCTTTCCTCTGCAGGCCCCGGTACTCCTGTAGGCCCAGGTGTCACAGAGCTGCCACTGCCTTTCCCCCCGCAGCCAAAGGACAAAAGCAGACTTCCAACGCCCAGCAGCATACATAAGCCTTTAAGTAAAACCTTCCTCATATGATTCGTTCCTCCAAAATTAACGATACATTTTTGACAAAGTATAACTTCATCACATATCGTAATTATATAGGGCTTTTTCTCAAGCAACAATATGAAGTTTTTTCAATAATGATAATTTTTTGATGGTATATATTTGATATTTATGATACAATATTTCATCATAACTATGACCAGGCCATGATACCACTGCAGGTGGGATAAAGAGGAAAGAGAGTAATCGATATGGAATATTTTTCCTATATGTGTAACTTTAATACAGAATTAGCCAAACCTATCATTCGTGTTTTTGCCTTGGGCACCGAATTCCGCCAGGGACCGGAATACTTTTTTGACAACAAAAACCGCATGGATAACGGCTATATGTTCCAGTACACCTTTTCAGGCAGCGGTATTCTGGAAGCAGGCAGCAAAAAATATGTGGTAGATAAGGGAAAAGCCATGTTTCTCGCCCTGCCCAGTGATACGAAGTACTATCACAATCCCGATTGTCACGAGCCCTGGACCTTTGCTTTTATCCATTTTCAGAGTTTTGTACTGGATGAGTATTATCAGACTATCATCAAAAAGACCACTCCCTTCATGGCACTTAAAGAAGATTCTGCTCCCGTAAGACTACTGCTGGATATGATAAGCCGGGTAAAAGCCGGCTATATCAGCAGCTTCAATGTTATGAGCTCCAAAACCTTTGAATTTGTCATCTCTTTGTATGATCACTTTATAAATAATCGCGAAAACTATTCCCACCGCACCAAGGAGGTCATAAAAATCATTGATAGGAATTTTGCCGGCCTTGGAAGCATTGAAGACATAGCCTCTACCCAGGGTGTAACCCCCAGCCATCTGAGCCGGGAATTTTCCTCTGATACCGGTATTACTCCCATAGCCTACCTCACCCAGGTTCGCATATCTCACGCCAGACACCTATTACGCACCACCAACCTATCCATAGGCGAAATCGCCCTCCAGTGCGGGTATACACAAAGCAATTATTTTTGCAAGGTTTTCAGGGAAAAGACAGGTCAGACTCCGCTAAATTACAGAAATCTGCCTGATTGATACATAAAACCTGCCCTTTTGGAATCTTTCATTAAAAGTTTATGGATTTCTCTCAGTCCGTAGGCTATCATATTTTAAAAGAATCTGTCTCGGGGGACATCATGAATAAACAGTTAAAGGAAATTATTTCTTATTTATTGATTGTATTGGGAGGAACGCTGGCCAGCTTCTCTGTCGCCTGCATTTTACTGCCCAACGACGCCATTGATTACGGTACTGCCGGTATTGCCATCATAATCAGCAAGCTTTCCGGCCTGAATCTTTCACTATGTGTTTTTCTGGTCTTTATCCCCTTCCTTCTGGCCGGTCGCGTCATTTTAGGCCGCACATTTACCATAAAGGCTGCTCTGGGTTCTGTTTTTTACATGGCCGGTCTGGCAGTATTTGAGAATATTAATTTTGTAATTAATACTGAACACTTTTTGGCCGTCGCCTTTGGTGGAGCCATTTTAGGTGCCGGCCTTTCTCTGATTCTTAAAAATGGGGGTTGCATAGACGGTTCGGAGATTCTGGCCAATATTATTCTGAAAAAGCTCTCCGATAAAACCGGGCGTAACTACAGCATGTCCTTCATACTTATCGCATTTAACGCTTGTGTATACCTGACAGCCTTCATCGTCATCGATAAAAACGCCGCTCTTCTGAGTCTGTTGGTTTATGTGGTTGCCAATGCCATTACAGATCATTTCACGGAACGCTTCGAAGCCATCAAGCAGGTGACTATTATCACCAAAAATCCCGACGCCCTGGTAGTTTCCATCAAAGATGAGCTCAACAAGACCTGTACCCTTATAGACAGTAAGGGCGCCATAGCAGGAAAAAACACCACACTTATCTGCTATGTCAACTACTTTGAGCTGTCAAAGCTGAGAGAAATAATCAGCAGAAACAAAGGCACTTTCAGTACCGTGTCCACTGTAGAGGAAATACTTAGATAAAAATAAAAGGCAGCTGTTTTTATGAAAGCATAAGACAGCTGTCCATTTTTTTTGGATTTTCATTGACAAGCTATAGAAAAAATCGTAAAATGGTTCCATAATAAATCTAAAAGGGGATACGTTATGGAAGCTGCTGCACTTACTACTGCAGTCTCGGAAAAAACCATGGAAAAGCTTTATATTCTGGCCGATGCCGCCAAATACGACGTTGCCTGCACTTCCAGTGGCGTGGATCGTCCGGGCAGTCAGGGCATGCTGGGCAATTCCAGAGCCTGTGGTATCTGCCACAGTTTTTCCTCAGACGGCAGATGCATATCTCTCCTCAAGATACTGATGACCAATCACTGCGTCTACGACTGTAAGTACTGTATAAATCGCTCCTCCAACGACCTTCCCCGTGCCCGGTTTGAGCCGGATGAGTTGTGTCAGTTGGTCATGGAATTTTACAAAAGAAATTATATCGAAGGCCTTTTCTTAAGCTCAGGAGTTATCAATTCCCCTGCATACACTATGCAGCTTATGTGTGATACTCTCCTGCTGCTGCGCACTAAGTACAGATTCAACGGTTATATCCATGTAAAGACCATTCCGGGTGCCCCGGACGACCTTCTGGCTGTAGCAGGCTACCTGGCCGATCGTATCAGCGTGAATCTGGAGCTCCCTACTATGGAGTCACTTAAAAAACTTGCTCCCAACAAGACTTTTCAGACCATACTGAATCCAATGAGCAAGATTACATCCACCATCTCCCAGCATCGGCTGGCCATAGGAAAGGATGCCCGTTTTGAACGTTCACACGGCAATAATTACCTGCCCAACAGCATTTTCCGTCCCAAAAAACTGGAAGACAGTAACAATATAAAGCTGCTGCCCGCCACGCCGGCCTCAGCCGTTTCCGGTACAGAGCCCGCTTTCCCTGTAGCTTCTTCAGGTCTGATACTTCCGGGTCGTGATGCTGTATTATCAAAAGCTGATAAGCTTACCCGTGCCTTTGTTCCCGCAGGGCAAAGCACTCAGATGATTATCGGTGCTGACGATGAGACCGACTATTCTCTTATTCATACCACGCAGGCGCTTTACAGCACTTATGATTTACGAAGAGTTTTCTATTCTGCCTACATACCCATAAATGAAGACTCCGCCCTTCCTTCCAGGGATATACCGGTACCCCTTCTGAGAGAGCATCGCCTCTATCAGGCAGATTTCCTCATGCGTCAGTACGGCTTCCAAGCCGGTGAGCTGTTGTCTCGTGAAAGGCCCAATTTCCGTCACGAGATAGACCCTAAGTGTGACTGGGCTTTACGTAATCTGGGTGATTTCCCCATGGAGGTGGAGACTGCACCTTACGATAAGCTTCTTCGTGTCCCGGGTATAGGTCCCAAATCAGCAGAACGCATAGTACGTGCCAGACGCTACGGCCATCTGGATTACCAGTCCTTAAAGAAAATGGGAGTAGTACTAAAACGTGCTCACTACTTTATTACCTGCGGGGGCAAGATGATGTTCCATACCCCCATAGAGGAAAAGTATATTTTCAATCAGCTTACATCCGACGAATATAAGGACAACTGGCAGATTGCCCACTCCAACGAACATTATGAGCAAATGTCGGTCTTTGATTTCATCGGAGCATGACCACTTTTACGGGAGTAATTACTTTGACTGTTTTCACCTGTCATGACGATTTTGTCAGTATACTTACAGCTGTATATGATGCCTGGAGCAGCCGCCTGGGCCACTCCAACGTGAAGCTTATGACTGAGCCGATACTTCAGCAGGAGCTGTTTTGTGACTACATTCATGTCGATCCTGACAGAGATAAATGTGATAAAATTGTATCTGCCGTCCGCACAAAGATCAGCACCACAGCCTACATATGGATATATTATGCTGTATGCTCCACTGATGATAATAAAGCAGATCTTATCTACCGTTTTTTAGTCCATGGCTTCCATTTTGGACCTCAAATCACAGAGATGCTACAGGATCCTACCGTAATCCGTCTCATGGAAATCCGCAGGCGTGTAGGCAATGAAGCCCACCTTTCCCGTGAGTTTCTCCGATTCACTTCTATTGACGGTCGTCTTTATGTGGCTCATTTCTCCCCACATGCCGATGTTCTTATGTCAGTAGCAGACCATTTTGCCGATCGCATGCCTTCGGAGCACTGGATTATTATCGATGATACCAGAGGTATAGCAGCTGTGCACCCCATAAATCAGCCCTATTTTCTACAGGACCTGACTGATGATGAGCTGACAAAGCTTAAGCAAACAGAAGCATCCCGTGACTATTTTACATCTCTTTGGAAGACCTATTTTACTTCCATTGCCATAAAAGAAAGAGAAAACTATATCTGCCAGCGGACCCATTTCCCCCTTTGGATGAGAGGACACGCTACAGAGTTTAATGATTAATACATAGTAAGAAAGGAAAAGCCATGAACTCTATTGCCAATATTATTTCCACCCACAGAAAGGCCAATAAATGGACTCTGATGGAGCTGTGTGAAAAGCTTAATGCAAAAGGTATTGATATAAAGCATAAGGCTATATCCGCCTGGGAAAGCGGTGTTTCCTACCCTCCTATCCCTGCATTTTTTGCCCTTTGTGAGATTTTCGAGATAAAAGACATATATGAAGAGCTGTGGGGCAGCAATCCTTTCAATCCCATGTCAGAGCTCAACGACGAGGGAAAGGCCAAGGTGATGGACTATATCAGCCTTCTCTTAAAGGATGAAAAGTATAGCAAGGCTATTCCCTCAGCTGTTATATCTCCCCTTCCGGTCCCGGTTTCGATCATTCCTCTTTATGACATGCCTGTTTCTGCAGGTAGTGGCAATTTCCTGGAAGAGTCCACCTATGAAGAGGTAGCCCTGGATGCCGGCATCCCTGCAGGAGCCAGCTTTGGTGTCCGCATATCAGGTGACAGTATGCTTCCTCACTATCAGGATGGTCAGGTTGTATGGGTAAAAGCCCAGTCCTCATTGGAGAATGGTGAAATCGGTATTTTCCTATTGAACGGTAACGCTTATTGCAAGAAATTCCGTAATACCAACAAGGGCACAGCCCTTATTTCCCTTAATAAAAAATATGCTCCCATGTCTGTTACAGACCCGGAAGCATTTAGAATCTTTGGAAAAGTATTAAACTAAATTATTATATGAGCATCATAAATGCCCCCAGATTACCTCTCTTTCCCTGACTTGCTCTGTGCGAAAACAGCAAGTCAGGATTACAGCAGGTACATATTCCGGTGACACTTATATGCTCATTTTTTATGCCCGCTTCCAACAAAGTGTCTTTGCATGCCTTCCACAGGTTCAGCTGGTATTTTTCTTCCGACTTTTGGTAGAGAATATGGTTCATGTCACCACTTCCCATCCATTTGGGCATATATTTTATGTCAAAGACTTTCACGAACTCGTCAGCCACATCTTTGCTCACCTCATAGCAGTCCACACAGATGGAGGGAGCTATTCCACATAATATATCTTCAGGATTACTCCCATATACCTCCTGCATTTTTCTTACCGTGAGAGCTCCGATTTTCCCTACAGTTCCCTTCCATCCGGAATGAGATAGACCAATAGCCTTATGAACCGGATCTAAAAAATAGAGAGGCACACAATCTGCATAAAAGGTACCTAATGCCAGCCCGGGTACATTGGTTAATATGCCATCAACATCTGTATAATCCTGTGGCTTTACTATTCCTTTCCCCCGATCCTCTTCAGTAATCACCCTTAAATTGGTAGTATGCGTCTGATCTGAAAAGCAAAAGTCTTGCAACTCACAGCCCAGTTCTTTAGCTATTCTCCTGTAATTTTCCATTACTTTTTCTTTATCATCTCCTCTATTAGAGGAGAGATTTAACGTGGAAAAACAGCCTTCACTTACCCCACCCAAGCGAGTAGTAAACAAATGTTTTACCAAACCGGTCTTCTCGAATTCCGGGAAAGAAAAATATGGAATTTTCTGCCCGTTTTTATATTCAATTGTTGGAAGAGTTGTAAAACCTTTAATATTAATAACCATGCTTTTTCCCTTTATTCACTAGGCCTCAAGGCCTTTTTTCCTAAATTTTTAAGAGATTTTTCACAATGAACTATGTTATTATTCTAGCATAGATAAATGGACTTTGCATATAACCCATTTACACAAAACAAAAATACTTTTGGAGGGAATTATATGAGAAAGAAGAATAAAAAAGCCAGCATAGGAGCCCAAATTTATACTGCTCTTGCTATTATTGGTGTTCTTTTTATCCTAACCATCATTTCTAATATTGCAGCTTTTGGTGAATTACGTACTTATAGTACTCAAGCTAAAACCTTAGTCAAAGCTCAGGAAAGCTTAAATACTATGACTACCCACTACACCAACATGCAGGTTTTTACCCTGATGGCTATAAATAAGGTGGCGCCAAACGAATTCATTGCCGGGCTCATGAATGATAGCCTTGCACAGATTGATACTTCTTTCAAAGAATTATCCGAGTTAATTGAAGAGTCCAAATCCTTCCCACTTATTAAGGAGAAAAATGTCAGCGGTCTGTATACCCCTTGGCAAGAGTCCATGAAAGGCTTTATTACTCATGTGGAAAAAATGAGAGATTCCATTCTGGCTCATGACGATGCTACTTTTGCCTCCCTGAATATCCAGATGAATGACATGATACAGGCCAACGATGATATTAAAAAGCCTTTCGAAGGAGCATTAAATGCAGCTACTAATCAGATATTAAACAGAACAGGCATTAAGGTCAGCGGCACAAATACCTTTAACCAGATTCTTTTGGCAGTATTTGTAATCGTTATAGGTATCACCGTATTTATTGTAGCTAAGCGCATTATTAATCCTGCTAAGAAAGCCGGAAACAAAATCAGCGTTATCACATCTACCCTGGAAAGAAATGAGGGTGATTTGACTGATCGTATTGACGTAAAGAGAAATGATGAAATCGGTCAGATGGCTTATGGTGTCAATCAGTTTATTGAGCGTATGCAGCAGGTAATGTCTACCCTTAAGACCGATTCACAGGAGCTGCAGCATTCAGTTGAGGTGGTAACTGATGGTATCAATTCTTCAGAGCAAAATGCTACTGCTGTTTCATCCGTAATGCAGGAGCTGGCAGCTTCTCTTGAAGAAATATCAGCTACAATAACTAATCTGGCTGAGTCATCCGGTGTCATTCTTTCTTCTGTAAACGACATGAATACGAATGTTGCTAATGGTGTAGGTCTTGTAACAGGAATTAATTCCAATGCACAGAAGATGCACGATGATACTATCACAAGTAAAAATACTACCAGCGAAAAGATTTCTTTGATTAGAACAGACCTTATGACAGCCCTTGAGGAAAGCCGCTCTGTTGAAAAAATCAATGAGCTTACAGGCGAAATTCGTGATATCTCCAGCCAGACCAATCTTTTGTCACTCAATGCTTCTATTGAAGCCGCCAGAGCAGGCGAAGCTGGTCGAGGCTTTGCAGTAGTTGCAGATGAAATCAGATCTCTCGCAGACAGCTCAGCTCAGACAGCTGCTAACATCCAGACTATTTCCGTAACTGTTATCACAGCAGTAGAGAAACTGGCCAAGAATGCTGAGGAGATTCTTCACTTTGTAGATGAAAACGTAATGAAGGATTACGATTCATTTGTAAATATTGTAGAATCTTACAAGTCTGATGCTAACTCCATTAAGGATATTTTGGATGTCTTCTCTAAAGCTTCCGGTGAAATCAATCGAACAATGGAGCAGATGGACGATAGCTTGAGTTCAGTAAATACTGCTATTGATGAGTGCGCAGATGGTGTTGCCAGCGCAGCTGAAAGTGCAGTAGATTTGGCTAAGAGCATTAAAGCCATCACAAGTGAAGTGGCCACCAATGAAAAGATTTCCAAGGATCTTAGCACAGAAGTTGGTAAATTTAAAAAATTGAAGTCGGAGGCCAAGCGGTCTTAGGAAGACAATCC